>CADEDX010000220.1 GCA_902826195.1 uncultured Bradyrhizobium sp.
AAATCTGGGGAAAACGACTCGACTCGGCATAGTTCGGCGGGCGGCATAAACCGCCCTATGCCGCGCGCGGCATAGGCACGTTTCGATCAACGAACAGATGCTCGCCCAACGCTCACCACCGTCGTCACTGCCCGCAAACAGGTGGTTCTTGCGACCGAGCGCCACCGGGCGGATCGCGCGCTCGACCGGGTTGGTGTCGAGTTCGATGCGTCCATCGTGGAGGAAGCGGGTCAAACCTCCCAGCGTGTGAGCGCGTAACGGAATGCCCTGGCCAACCTGCTACGGCCCGCGACGCGGGGAAGCTGCGCTTGCAGCCAGGTATGAAGCGCTTGCACGATCGGTCTGGAGAAGGAGCGCCGCTCGGCGAGCCGATGGGCGGACGACTGCCCGCGCACACGGGCTTCGACAGCAAAGAGTTCGCCGATCCGGCGCAACGCCTCGGCTGCCACCGGCGAGCCGGTCGCCTCAGCGAACTCGTAGAACTTGCGTCTTGTATGCGCCCGGCAGGCGGCGAGCACGATATCTCCATTGCCGGTCAGCCGCTCGAATCCCGCGTAACCATCGACGTGCAGGACGCCCTTGAACCGTTGGAGATGCGCCACCGGTCGCTCCGCTTTCCGGTCCGGCGCGAACAGATAGACCGCCGACGGTGGCGCGGGACCGCCTCATGGCCGTTGGTCGCGGGCATAGACCCACAGCCGCCCGTCTTTGTTCGCCCCGCGAATAGATAGTCGGAGGCGAATACATTCTGCACAATCGCTCGTGCAGGGCTTCCAGCCACCAACATGCGCCGCCAACCCATCCGGCCAGCATCGAGCGTCCGAGATCGACGCCAAGCCGCGCAAAGATCTGCGACTGCCGATAAAGCGGCGTCTGATCGCAATATTTGCTGACCAGCACCTGTGTGCGAAGTGCCGGCGTTCGCCAGCCCGCCAGCGATCAGCCGTTCGGGCGCCGGATCGCTGCCTTCGGGCGCAACGACACGCCGCCGGTCGGGCAGTTGCACCGGCATCATCCCGTCCGGTGGATGCAACAGATCGTTCAGCACCGCAGGGGGTGTCGATCCTCCGATACCGCTTCCTACGAGTGTAGCCTTAGCCAGCTTGGCAGCCTTCTTGCCCGCAAAGGCGAACTGGACGCGCCAGCGGAACACCATGCTCGTGACGATGCGATGGCGGCAGGCCTCCGCCACACTCATGCCGGGCTGTTCTGATTCCAACACGACGGCTAGCTTCTCTTCATCCGTGAAGCTGCGCCGGTTCGAGCGGCCGTCGTGTGGCGGGTCCGGATCGCGTGCCGCTGTCAAGTCGTTTTCCTGCGAGCAATCCTTAGCAGCGCTGCTAGCGACAGTGCTTGTTTGCGGGCAGGCACTTGGATGAAGAAGCGCCTGCCAGTCAATCTCCACTTCGGCTTTCTCGATAGGGTCCCGCCATTTGCGCAACGCGTAGGGCGAAAGCCGCAAGCTGCCGGCATACTCGCGAGCACCAACCCCGCTTCAGTTAATCGCTTCTACCTGCATCGCCCAGAACGCCTGCAGCGCAGGCGAGCGGGTATTCATAGGTACGGAATCGCGCGGTCTCTGAGACCTCTTGCCACTCTTCCCTTGCTGCCGGCGTTGCTCTTGCCGACGCGAATCCTGCAGGGATTTCGCATGTTCGCGGGCTTCCTCCTTGCTGATCAGATGCTTCATCCAGCGTTCGAACGTCTTGGTCGACAGCCCGTGCTGGCGGCAACACTCCGCGCGCTCCGTTCCGCTTTGACGCCACGCCTCGACGTGCAACGACCAATAACGGCTGTGCGCTTTTACCCAGGACCGAGATGCCACCGGAGATCCTCCCATGTACGAGAGAACCCGATTTGGAACGACACCGCACTCTCAGAAATTCGTGCAAGATTCGGACGCTTACAGACCAATGGTGAATGGCAAGGGAAAAGCATCGCCTCCGGACCGGCGTATATGGTTGATGGCGTTGAGATTCTACGAAATGATACGGGTAGTCATGCCGTCGCTGCTGCCCGAAATCTCAAACAAATTAAGCCCTCAAGCGCCGTCGGTCATCGAAAGAGGGCGTGAGGTACCATGAGAGAGCGATCGTGAGCTTCGAGTTCGCCCCGGTCGCACTCGCGATCATGGGGGTGGCCTGACGCGTCCGAAGATCTTTGTCGGCCAGGTCATGCGCGCTGCCAAGGAGGAGGGCATGTCGGCCACGGCTTTGGCAGCTGCACGGGCGGCGCTGCCGATCGCGCTTCGGTCGGGGCCGGCGTGCTCCGCTCTCCTTGTCGCTGCGATCAATCCCACGCCGATACGTGAGGCGATCAAAGCTATCATCGAGTAGCTGGCTTCCAAACTGAGCCAGGTCGATGTCTATCTTGGCCGCGCTGCGCAGCGCGGGTGCATTCGCCAGACGCGTCCGGCAATGGTCGACGTCGCCTTCGCGTTGATGACCCTCCCCACATCCGTGTTGGGATCCATGGGATCTCCGCGGCGGTACTAGGGTCGAAGCGGGTGGTCGCTAGAAGCCCAGCTTATCAAGGTTGCCGCTAGTCGGCTGCCGTGCATTGCGCGCATTCGGTATCTTCAGGGTAGGCTGGGCGATCATTGGCCTGCATTCGCCTTGAGCCCGGCGGCCTCGATCCCGGCGATGGCGCAGCTCTCGTCATTGTCTGACGTGTCGCCGCTGACGCCGACGGCGCCGAGCAGGCCGCCGTCTCCCTGGATCAGCACGCCGCCGGGCACAGGCACCAGCCGGCCCTGGGCCATCGTGTTCACGGCGCTGACGAAATAGGCCTGCTCCTGCGCGCGCTGGAACAGGGCGCGGGATCCCATGCCCATCGCGAGTGCGCCGTAGGCCTTGCCGTGCGCGATCTCGGCCCGCATCAGGCTGGTGCCGTCCTGCGCCGCCGTCACCTTTACGCAGCCGCGGGCATCCAGGATGGTGACGACCAGGGGCTTCAGTTTTTTCTCAACGCCCTTGGCTAGCGCGGCATCGAGAATCTTGCGGGCGACGTCGAGGGTGAGATCAGCCATGATGGTTTCCTTATGTAACAGGTGACGGGTTTGAATTTACGCGGTCGAGGCTCATCGCCAGCACGCGCGCGACGTGAAGGGCACGGCGTTCGCTGCCGTCCTTGATCTGGTGACGGCAGGAGGTGCCGTCGGCCACGATCAGCGTGGCTGGATCGGCGCAACGCACTGCCGGCAGCAGCGACAACTCGGCCATTTCCATTGACACCTGGTAGGTGTCCGCCCCGTAGCCGAACGCGCCGGCCATGCCGCAGCAGCTGGAGTCGATGATCTCGACGTCGAGGCAGGGAACGAGACGCAAGATCTTCTCGACCGGCTTGAACGCGCCAAACGATTTTTGGTGGCAATGGCCGTGAACCAGCGCCTTGCCCGGCATGGCGCCGAGCGGCAGTTTCAGCCGGCCGGCCTCCGCCTCGCGCACCAGAAACTCCTCGAACAGCAAAGCGTGCGCGCTGACGGTTTTGGCGTCGCTATCCGATCGCAGCGAGAGCAGTTCGTCGCGCAGCGTCAGCAAACAACTCGGCTCCAGTCCAACGATCGGCACGCCGCGCGCCGCGAACGGCGCGTAGGTCGTAACCAGACGGTCCAGCTCGCTGCGCGCCTGTTCGACCAGCCCTGCTGAGAGGAATGTCCGCCCGCAACACAGCGAACGAGTGTTGTCCGACGGTCGCGGGATATGAACGCGATAGCCGCCCTCGACCAATACCCGCAAGGCGGCGTCGAGATTCTCGCGCTCATAGGCGCGGTTGAAGGTATCGGCGAACAGCACGACTTCATGGCCATCGGCGGGACCGAACACGTCGGCGTCGGGCCTGAACACGTCGCGGCGAAAGGCGGGCAAAGCGCGCTTTGCGCTGATGCCGGCAAACTTCTCGAACAGCGCGCGCAGCAGCGGACTATTGTTGCGCCAGTTGGCGAGTGGTGCCAAGCGGGCCGCCAGTTCCGCATAGCGCGGCAGATATCCGACCAGCCGGTCGCGCAGCGATAGGCCATGTTTTTCCGCGCGGGCAGCCAGCACCTCGATCTTCATCTTGGCCATGTCGACGCCGGTGGGGCATTCATGGCGGCAGGCCTTGCAGGAGACGCAGAGTTTCAGTGTGTCCATCATTTCGTCGGAGGCCAGCGCATCCGGCCCCAACTGGCCGGAAATCGCCAGCCGCAGCGTATTGGCGCGGCCGCGCGTGACGTCCTGTTCGTTGCGGGTTGCGCGATAGGACGGGCACATCACGCCGCCTTCGAGCTTCCGGCAGGCGCCGTTGTTGTTGCACATCTCGACGGCGCCCTGAAAGCCGCCGCCAGCGCCGGGATAGGCGGACCAATCCAGCACGGTCTTTAGGTCGCCTATGCGATAATCCGGCCGGTAGCGAAACAGCGAACGGTCGTCCATCCGGGGCGGATCGACGATCTTGCCGGGATTGAGCAAATTGTCCGGATCGAAACGTCGCTTGATCTCGCGGAAATCCGCCACGATACGCGCGCCGAACATCGTTTCGTGAAATTCGGAGCGGACCAGCCCGTCGCCATGCTCGCCGGAGTGCGATCCCTTGTATTCTCGCACCAACTCGAATGCCTCTTCGGCGATGGCGCGCATCGCCTTGACGTCCTTTTCGAGCTTCAGATTGAGCACCGGGCGCACGTGCAGGCAGCCTTCCGAAGCATGCGCATACATGGTGCCGCGGGTTCCGTGTTTGGCGAACACGGCGTCGAGCCGTTCGGTGTAGTCGGCAAGATGCGGCAGCGGCACGGCGCAGTCCTCGACAAAGGAGACCGGCTTGCCCTCCTGCTTCATCGACATCATGACGTTGAGGCCGGAGGTGCGGAAATCCGCAATCGCCGTCTGCCTTGCGGGTTCGACGACATCAACCACGCCGCCCCATTTGCGCGGCTGTTGGTTCCAGCCGAATCCGAGGTCCGACATCAGTTCGGAAAGCTGTTTCAGCTTTTGAAGATTATCCGCTTGATCCTCTTTCGCGAATTCCACGATCAGCAGCGCATCCGGATCGCCGCGCACGGTTGCCTCGATCACCTGCCTGAACATCGCAATGTCGCGGCCAAGTGCAATCATGGTGCGGTCGACCAGTTCCACCGCGATCGGTCGCAGTTTCACTAGATGCTGCGCTGCGTCCATTGCCTCGTAAAAGCTGCCGAAATGGCAGACGCCGAGCACCTTGTTTCGGATCACCGGCCACAGCTTGAGTTCGACCTGCGTGGTGAAAGCGAGTGTGCCCTCGGAGCCGACCAAGAGATGCGCCAGATTGTTGGGCGCATTGCGCGGCACCAGCGCGTCGAGATTGTAGCCGCCGACGCGGCGTTGCACCTTTGGAAACCGCTCCGATATCTCGGCGGCCTCGCGCTCGCCGAGATCGAGCATGTCGCGGAACAGCGCCAGCCCGCTTTGGGGCGAGTTCACCTGCGCCAGATCGCGCGGCACCTCGCCGAAATGCAGCAGCGAACCGTCGGCCAGTGCCGCATCCATCGACAGCGTGTTGTCGCGCATCGTGCCGTATCGCAGCGAACGGCCACCGCAGGAATTGTTGCCGGCCATGCCGCCGATGGTGGCGCGCGAGGCGGTAGAGACGTCGACCGGAAACCACAGCCCGTGTTTTTTGAGCTGGCGGTTTAGGTCGTCGAGCACAATGCCGGGTTCGACCACGCAGGTGCGGCCTTCGACGTCGAGCGAGAGCAGGCGGTTCAGGTGCTTGGAAAAGTCGAGGACGATTCCTTCGTTGATGGTCTGGCCGCATTGCGACGTCCCGCCGCCGCGCGGGGTGAGGATTCTGCCCTCATCCCTGACGATCGAAAGCGCCCGCAGCGCCTCATCCATGGTCCGGGGAACGACCACGCCCAGGGGCAGGATCTGGTAGAACGAGGCATCGGTCGCGTAGCGGCCGCGGTTGAAGGCGTCGAAGAAAACGTCGCCCGTCGTCTCGCGGGCCAGGCGCGCGGCCAGGGCGCTGTTTTGCGCCGGATTTTGTGAGTTTTCGGCCCTCGGTGCCGCCATTACCTAGCTCTCTCGGTTGTCCAGCCGTCTCTTGCCTGCCGGTATCAGGCTTGGCAAGGCGAAGCCCTGCTTCTTATGCATTGACGGCCTTCGCCGGGCGGAGGACAAGCCCGCCAAATAGTGATATTCGAGCGGCTCGCGAAGCCAAGGCACGACGAGCCAAGACAAGCCAAGACAAGCCAAGACAAGCTCAAGACCGGGAAGGACGCCCATGACCGTGCATACTGGAAGGCATTTTCTGCAGATTCCGGGACCGACCAACGTGCCGGACCGGGTGCTGCGCGCCATGGACATGCCGACTATGGACCATCGGGGTCCGGAATTCGCCGAGGTCGGCCATGCCGTGCTGGCGGCCATGCAGCGGGTGTTTCGCACCAAGCAGCCGGTCATCATCTACCCATCGTCCGGTACCGGCGCCTGGGAGGCGGCCCTCGTCAACACGCTGCAGCCCGGCGACAAGGTGCTGATGGCCGAAACCGGCCAGTTCGCCGTGTTGTGGCGCGGCATCGCCGAAAAATTCAAGCTCGATGTCGATTTCCTGCCCGGTGACTGGCGCCATGGCGCTGACCTCGAACAGATCGAAGCAAAACTGTCGGCCGACAAGGCGCACAAGATCAAGGCCGTGTGCGTGGTGCACAACGAGACCTCGACCGGCTGCGTCACCCATCCGCAGGATGTCCGCAAGCTTCTCGACCGGGTCAACCATCCTGCGCTGCTGATGGTCGACACCATCTCCGGCCTCGGATCGCTGGAATACGAGCACGACGCCTGGGGCATCGACGTGTCGGTCGCCGGATCGCAGAAGGGACTGATGCTGCCGCCCGGTCTCGGCTTCAACGCCGTATCGGAAAAGGCGCTGGCGGTCGCGAAGGCCAATCCAGGGATGCGCTCTTACTGGGACTGGCAGGAGGTCATTGCGATCAACAAGGCGGGCACCTGGCCCTACACGCCGGCAACGAACCTGCTGTTCGGCTTGCGCGAGGCGGTCAAGATGCTCGAGGAAGAAGGGCTGGAGAACGTCTTCGCCCGCCACAAGCTCCACAGCGCCGCGACGCGTGCGGCCACCAAGGTGTGGGGCCTGGAAACGCAGTGCCAGGAGCAGGGAGCGCACTCGCCAGCACTGACCGGCGTCGTCATGCCGGAAGGCCACGACGCCGACAATTTCCGCAAAGTGGTGCTGGAAAATTTCGACATGTCGCTCGGCACCGGCCTCAACAAGATCAAGGGCAAGGTGTTCCGGATCGGCCATATTGGTCATTTCAACGATTTGATGCTGATGGGCACGCTGTCGGGCGTCGAGATGGGTCTCGATCTCGCAAAAGTGCCGCATCGCGGCGGTGGCGTGCTGGCGGCGATGGAAGTTCTCAAGGGACGTGAACCGCTGGCGATGCCGAAGGCCGCTGTCGCCTGAGATCGTCTGACCGAAACAACAACAGAGAGAGCTGCGATGAACGCACCGGTAGCCGCGACCGAAGACCTGATCTACTCCGTCGAGGACGGCATCGCCCGGCTGACGTTCAACCGTCCGCAGGCGCGCAATGCGCTGACCTTTGCCATGTACGAGCAGATGGCGGCGACCTGTGAGGCCATCAACAACGACCGCTCGATCAAGGCGTTGATCCTGACCGGCGCGGGTGACAAAGCGTTTGCATCGGGCACGGACATTTCGCAGTTCCGCGCCTTCAAGACCGCCCAGGATGCGCTCGAATACGAAGCGCGCATCGATCGCGTGCTTGGCGCGCTTGAATCGTGCCGGGTGCCGGTGATCGCGGCGATTGCTGGCGCCTGTACCGGCGGTGGCGCCGGGATCGCGGCCTGCTGTGACATCCGTATCGGCACGGAGTCCACGCGGATCGGGTTTCCGATCGCGCGGACGCTTGGCAATTGCCTCTCGATGTCGAATATTTCGCGGCTGGTGTCGCTGGTCGGCCCGGCGCGGACCAAGGACCTGATCTTCAAGGCGCGGCTGGTCGAGGCCCCCGAAGCGCTGGCGCTTGGCCTGCTGAACGAGGTGGTGCCGGACGTGGAAACCTTGCAGCGCCGGGCCGACGAAACCGCAAAACTCGTTGCCGGCCACGCGCCGATCACGCTCGAAGTTACCAAGGAAGCGGTACGGCGCATCCGGCGGACGCTGTCGCGCGACGAAGGCGAAGATCTGATCCTGCGCGCCTATATGAGCGAGGATTTCCGCGAGGGCATGGACGCGTTTCTCAACAAGCGCGCGCCCAACTTCAAGGGCAAATAGCCCGCGCGTCCGTACCGGCGGCTCCATGTACGCGCGGGCTTACGACCGGCTCGCAGCTTTTGCCAACCTCGCATTCTCATGCGAAAGTCATACGCATCGAGGTTGCAGCTCGGCTTGAACTCGTCCGCAATTCCCAGCACAATGGAGTCAAGGGCAGCTTAAATTTGTCCAGATACGCCAATCATATAGGGAAGAAACACGTGGGACATATCCTGAAGGCTGCGGCCGCCTTGACGGCCATGATCGCAACCACTCCGGCGCTCGCCGCCTGGGAGCCGACCAAGCCGGTCGAGATCGTGGTTGCGGCCGGCGCGGGCGGTGCGTCCGACCAGATGGCGCGGATGATGCAAGCCGCCATTCAAAAGAACAATCTGATGAAGCAGCCGATGGTGGTCTCGCTGAAGGGCGGGGCGTCGGGCGCCGAAGCGCTGATGTACATGAAGTCCAGCGACGGCGACGCCAACAAGGTGCTGATCGCCTATTCGCTGATCTACATGCTGCCGCTGTCGGCGAAGATTCCGTTCAACTGGCGCGACCTGACGCCGGTGTCGGTCGTTGCGATGGATCAATTTGTGCTGTGGGACAATGCCGAGGGGCCGAAGACGGTGAAGGACTTCATCGCCGCCGCCAAGGCTGCAAGCTCGCCATTCAAGATGGGCGGCACCGGCTCCAAGCGCGAGGATCACGTGCTCACCGTGTTCATGGAACAGAAGACCGGAGCGAAATTCTCCTATCTGCCGTACAAGTCCGGCGGCGAGGCGGCGACGCAACTGGTCGGCAAGCACACCGAAGCCAACGTCAATAACCCGTCCGAAAATCTCGAAGTCTGGCGCGCCGGCCAGGTGCGTGCGCTCTGCGTGTTCGACAAGGAGCGCATCGCCTACAAGACCAAGGTCACGGAGACGCAATCCTGGAACGACATCCCGACCTGCAAGGAGGAAGGGCTCGACGTGCAATATCTGATGCTGCGCGCGATGTTCCTGCCCGGCAAGGTGACGCCGGAGCAGCAGGCGTTCTATGTCGACCTGTTCCAGAAGGTGACGCAGACCGCGGAGTACAAGGACTATATGGAAAAGCAGGCGCTGAAGCCGATCTTCCTCACCGGCAAGGACATGCTGAAGTTTCTCGAGGAGGATGACAAGCTCAACACCTCGCTGATGAACGAAGCGGGATTTGTGGCGAAATAGCGCGCCGGTTAAACGAAACAAAAATGCAGTTGCTAGTCCTCCGCGTGGCCGTATCCGGCCATGCGGAGCCGGACTTTCTCGATCTCCTCCTTCGACAAAAGCGGTGGCGTGCCGATCTGCAGGCACCCATGATATTGCCGCGCCAGCGTCTCGACCTCGACGGCGAGCCACATCGCCTTCGCCAGCGAAGGCCCTGCCGCGATCATGCCGTGATGCGCCAGCAGGCACGCCAGCCGTCCCTCCAGCGCGCGCACGGCGTGCTCCGAGAGTTCTTGGGTACCAAACGTCGCGTAGGGCGCGCAGCGGATGGTGTCGCCGCCGGCCACCGCGACCATGTAGTGAACCGGCGGAATCTCCATGCCCATGATCGCCAGCATGGTCGAGTAGGGCGGATGCGCATGCACGATCGCGTTCACCTCCGGCCGGGCCTTGAGGATGTCGCGGTGAAACCGCCATTCGCTCGACGGCCGCTGCGCGGGATCGTGGTTGCCGTCGAGATGCATGTAGACGATCTGCTCGGGCTTCATCGCCTCGTAGGGCGTGCTGGTCGGCGTGATCAGCATGCGGTCGCCCGAGCGCGCGCTGATATTGCCGGAGGTGCCC
>CADEDX010000221.1:0-2552 GCA_902826195.1 uncultured Bradyrhizobium sp.
AGCCGTTGCAGCCGCGCAAGGTCGATATCAACGAGACCGTCCAGGAAATGGGGAAGCTGCTCAAGCCCACGCTGGGCGAGCAGATCGAGGTCCAGCTGCGGCTTGCCGACAAGATATCGACCGTTCACATCGATCCTTCGCAACTCGCCAATGCGCTGTTGAATCTGGCGATCAATGCACGGGATGCGATGCCGCGCGGCGGCAAGCTGATGCTGGAAGCGGCCGACGTCATGCTCGACGAAGCCTATGTGCGAATGAATCCCGACGTTCGCCCGGGTCGCTATGCGATGCTCGCCGTGAGCGACACCGGCTGCGGCATGTCCGCGGAGGTGCGCGACAAGATATTCGAACCGTTTTTCACCACCAAGGAGCACGGTCGGGGCACCGGGCTCGGCTTGAGCATGGTGTATGGTTTCGTTAAGCAGTCGGGCGGACACATCAAGGTCTACAGCGAGCAAGGTCTCGGCTCGACGTTCAAGCTCTATTTGCCGATCGCCAGCGGATCCGTCGATGCGATTGTGCCCGCGGCCGAGCCTGCACGGGGCGCCGGAGAGACCATTCTCGTGGTGGAGGACGACGAACTCGTCCGCGGCTTCGTGCTCAGCCAGTTGAACAGCCTCGGCTACAAGACGCTCGCGGCCGCCGACAGCCGGACGGCGCTCGCGATCGAGGAGCGCGGCGTGCCGTTCGATATGTTGTTCACCGACATGATCATGCCGGGCGGATTGACCGGACGTCAGCTTGCCGACGAGATGAACCGGCGCCGGCCGGGAATGAAAGTCCTGTACACTTCCGGCTATACCGAGGACGCCATCCTGCATCACGGCCGGCTCGATCCCGGCGTCCTGCTGCTGTCCAAGCCCTACCGCAAAACCCAGCTGAGCAGCATGGTCCGCCGGGCGCTGGGACAACAAGCGGCCCCGAACCCCAAACCGGAAACCAGCCTCCCGGCTGATGCATCGGGCGAAGTTCAGCAGCGGCAAGTTCGCGCAGCTTCGCGAGCGCGCGTTTAAATCCGGCTGAGCAAGCGGTCAGGAGGAAGTCCCGACCACTTTCTTGTCGATCATGGCAGCCACGTCTTCCTCGGTAAAGCCGGCCTCCCGCAGGATCGCGCGCGAATGCTCGCCAAGCCGGGGCGGCATGCGACGGATTTCCGCCGGGGTATCCGAAAAGCGGGCGGAAGGACGCGCCTGCCGGATCTTGCCCTCGCTCGGGTGATCGAGCGTGGCGATCATGCCGACAGCTTTCAAATGAGGTTGTTCGGCGATCTCGGTGATTTTTGCGAACGCGGCGTGAGGAACGTCGATGCGAAGCAGCAGTTCCTCCCATTCGGCCGTGGTTCGCGTGATGGCGATCTCGGCCATCTTGTCGTAGATCCGATCGATGTTCTTCGCGCGTGAGACCGCATCCCTGACCGCGAATTGTTCGATGCATTCGGGATGGCCGACGGTTTCGAAAAAGGTGCACCAGTTTTCGCCCGAGTAGGGCAGCATGGTCAGCCAGCCATCCCTGGTGCGCACCGGCCGCCGCTCTTTCATGCGCTTGTAGCCGGCCGGTCCGATCGGCGGATCGAAGGCGTGGCCGCCGAGCATTTCGATGCTGTTGAACGCGGTGATGGTTTCCAGCATGGGGACTTCGACCATCTGTCCCTTGCCGGTGCGCTCGCGATGCACCAGCGCCGCCGATACCGCGCCCACGATGGTCAAGCCGCAGATCTTGTCCGCGACCAGGCTCGGCACGAAGGCCGGCTCATCGTCGCTGCCCATCGCCGAAGCGAAACCGGAACTGGCCTGGATCACCTCGTCGAAGGCGGGGCGGGCGGCCCACGGTCCGTCCTGGCCGAAGCCGGTCGCGGCGGCGTAGACCAGCCGGGGATTGATCTGCTGGCAGGCCTCGTAGCCAAAACCCAGTCTTGCCAAGGCCGCGGGGCGGATATTGGTAAGCAGGACGTCCGCCGTGGCGATCAGGCGCTGCAAGACGGCCTTGCCGTCCGGCTGCTTGAGATCCAGCGCCAGGCTGCGCTTGTTCCGATTCACCGCCATGAATTGCCCGCTCATGCCGCGATTGCGGAACTGACCACTGTAGCGCCAGGTGTCTCCCGTCGGCGGCTCGATCTTGATGACTTCCGCGCCCCAATCACCCAGGGTTTGGCTGGCATACGGGCCGTACAGCACGCTGGTGATATCCAGAACCTTGATACCAGCGAGCGGACCTGATGGCTGACTCATTGCAGATGAACCTTTGTGGAGTGAAATTTATCCGCGCCGCGGAAAGGGGCCGCCGGGCTATCGGCGGGTACTGAAGATCGAAAAACCGGCTTTCCAAATTGCCGCTTCGGCATCGCGCTTTCAAGCCGGTTCTCGCCATTGAGCGATGCATCTCGCCATCCGCTTCCATGCATTCATGTGTTGGATGCTACGTCGGCCTGGCTGTGCTAGATCCGGGCACGAAAAGTCCGGGCGCAATGCCGCCTATTGGCTGCCGGCCCGTGATGTGAAATCCTGCCGTGGAAGTGTTTGGAAAGCCAATGCGCGAAGAAACAGCTGACGTCG
>CADEDX010000221.1:2562-6614 GCA_902826195.1 uncultured Bradyrhizobium sp.
GGCTCGTCGTCGGCTTACGCCTCGCGCGAGCGCGGAATGTCGGTCGTGGTCGTCTACCGGCGCGAGCCCGGTAGCGAGACTTCGTACGGTAATGCCGGCATCATCTCCAGCGGCTCGATCACGCCGCTCAACAATCCCTCGCTGTGGAAGGCGCTGCCGAAATACCTGACCAACCGACACCCGGCATTGCGCTGGAATCCGGTTTGGGCGCTTCAGAACGCCGGATGGGTCGCGCGCTTTCTCGCCAATTCAGCCGCGTCGCGCCTCCGGCCGCGGGCGGCCGCCCTGCACGGGCTGATCGGCGCATCGGTAAAGCTGCATCGGGAATGGATCGTGAAGGCGGAGGTAGCACATCGCATCCGCGAGACCGGCTGGTTGAAGGTGTGGCGCGGCGACGCCGTTGCCGCGGCAAGGCAGGAACAGGCCCTGCTGACCGAATACGGCATCGCCAGCGAATTGCTCGACCGCCAGGCGATCTCCGCGATCGAGCCTGATATCGTGCCTGTCTATAAGGTAGGCTTGCTGCACACGCAGACCGCCTCGGTCGACTCGCCGGGCGAGGTGGTCAGGGCATACGCACGGATGTTCACGTGCGCGGGCGGCGACGTCAGACAGGCGGACGTTACGGCGATCACGCCCGACGGCGATCGCTGGCGTATCGCGCTGGCCGATGGCGAGATTTTTGCGCGCCATGTGGTGGTCGCGCTAGGGCCGTGGTCATCAGATATTTTGCAGCCGCTCGGCTATCGTGTGCCGCTGGCCTTCGAACGCGGCTACCATCGCGAATTCAAGCCGAGCCCGGTACGTACGTTGCGTCGTCCGATCCATGACGCCGATGGCAGTTTTCTGATGACGCCAATGGAGCAGGGCATTCGCGTCACCTCGGGCGTCGAACTGACCGGCCGCGATGCGCCGTCCTCGTTCGACCAGCTCGATCAGGTCGTCCCGATGGCGCGCGGCGTGGCCGAATTCGGCGACGCGGTCGGCGAAGTCTGGCGCGGTGCGCGCCCGACGCTGCCCGACAGCCTGCCGATGATCGGACCGGCGCCCCGGCACCGCGGCCTGTGGCTCGCCTTCGGCAACCAGCACATCGGCTTTACCACCGGCCCCGCGACCGGCGCGGCGATTGCCGCCATGATTGCCGATGCGCCGCCGCACTATGACGTAAAGCCGTTCGCGCCGGGCCGCTATCTTTCGTGACCCGACGCAGCAACTTAAAACGGGCTATAGCGGCAGACCGGCGGGTTGCCGGAGCAGAACGCTCGAAAAATGAGCGCGACCTTTAAAGGTCGGGCAGCAGGATGCCGGGCAGCGGCTTTCCGTGCTCGATTTGGCCCGGGAAAGGCCAGAATTCCCGATCAGGGATGGTCAACAGATTGCATTCCGCGTTGGCACGCACATTGCAGCACCAACATTGCTCTTGTCGCGACAGGCCATCGTCACCGAGGGCAATCGTCGCAATCGTTCTTGCAGGGGACAAAATTTTGGTGACACCGTTGCGTTCGCTTGGCCGGCTTGAGAATGTGGGGGCACGCTCGTTGGTCCCCAAGGTTTTGTAGATGTTGCGTTTGATAGCCCGGCGTCTTGCCATCGGTGTGCTGGTTGCGTTAACCGTGATGACGCTTGCGTTCCTGCTGACGCGGCTGTCCGGCGACCTTGCGGTTTCGATCGCAGGCCCTTCGGCGACGCAGGCCGACGTCGAAATCGTGCGCAAGGCCTACGGCCTCGACCGGCCCCTCTATGTGCAGTTCTTCGCCTGGACCGGCCGCGCTTTGGTCGGCGATTTCGGTCAGAGCTATTTCTTCAAGGACAGCGTGGCGAACCTGATCCTGAAGCGGCTGCCGATCACGGTCACGCTCGGCCTGGTCGGCTTGAGCCTCGCGCTGATCATCTCGATCCCGCTCGGCATTCTGGCGGCGCTGCGCGAAAATACCTGGGTCGACCGCAGCGTGACCTTGTTCACGATGGTGGGGCAGGCGGTGCCGAGCTTCTGGCTGGCGCTGATCCTGATGATTGTGCTCGGCCTTCAACTCGGCATCCTGCCGATATCCGGCACCGGCACCTGGCAGCATTTCGTGATGCCGGGGATCGTGCTCGCCTTCACCGCGATCCCGGCGCTGACGCGGCTGACGCGCTCCGGCATGATCGAGGCGATGGCGTCCGACTATATTCGTACGGCGCGCGCGAAAGGTCTGTCGCGGGCGCGGATCATCTTCAAGCATGCGCTGCGCAACGCCGCGATTCCCGTCGTCTCGATCGCCGCGGTCCAGCTCGGCTTCATGCTGGGCGGTTCGATCGTCATCGAGACCGTGTTCGCGCTGCATGGCGTCGGCTATCTCGGCTGGGAGAGCATCGCCAAGAATGATTTTCCCGTGGTGCAGGCGGTGGTGCTGGTGCTCGCCGTATTCTATATCGGGCTGACGCTGCTGGCTGACATCCTCAACGCGCTGCTCGATCCGAGGCTGCGCACGGCATGAGCGAGCCGATCGCCATTCAGGCGCCGCAGCCTTCGAGCGCGGGCAGCTCACGTCTCGGGAGTGCTGCTTTCGCGATCGGGATCGCCATCGTGGCGCTCGTGGTGGTGGCGGCCGTCATCGGTAATGCGCTGGTTCCGGCAGATCCATTCACGCAGGATCTCGGCAATCGCCTCAAGCCGCCGTTCTGGATGGACGGCACGCAGCCAGAGCATCTGCTCGGCACCGATCAGCTCGGACGCGACTATCTGGCGCGGCTGGTCTATGGCGCGCGCATTTCTTTGTTGATCGGCATCATGACCGTGATCACGTCGGGCCTGATCGGGATCACGCTCGGCGTGCTCGGCGGCTTCTTCGGCGGCCGGGTCGACGATGTCGTGCTGTTCGCCATCACGACGCGCCTGTCGATCCCGGTCGTGCTGGTGGCGCTCGCCGTGGTCGGCCTGATGGGATCGGGGTTAGGTCTCGTGGTCGCGACCCTTGGACTATTGTTATGGGATCGATTTGCGGTGGTGGCGCGCTCGACCACCCAGCAGGTCCGCAACCACGACTATGTCAGCGCCGCCTGGTGCGCCGGCGCCTCGATGCCGCATATCCTGATAAAGGAGATCTTGCCGAATATCGCCAGCCACCTCGCCGTGGTCGCCACGCTGGAAATGGCGCTGGCGATCCTGCTGGAAGCCGCGCTGTCCTTCCTCGGCCTCGGCGTGCCGCCGCCGCTGCCGTCATGGGGGCTGATGATCGCGGAAGGCAAGGACTACATGTTCTTTTCGCCCTGGGTGATCATGATCCCCGGCGTCGCGCTGGCCGTGCTGGTGCTCGGTATCAATCTGGTCGGTGACGGGTTACGCAATCTGCTCGGTTCGGAGCGGCTGCGATGAGCGCATTGTTGGAGGTCGAGGGACTTCAAGTCGGTTTCGGCGGCCGCACCGCGGCGGTGCGCGGCGCCTCGTTCCGGGTCGAGAAGGGCGAAACCCATTGCCTGGTCGGCGAATCTGGCTGCGGCAAATCCGTCACCGCGCTGGCGGTGATGAGCCTGCTGGCCCGTGGCGGCCAGCGCTCGGCCAACAAGATGAGCTTTGCCGGCATCGATCTGACAGCGTTGTCGGATCGCGAGATGGCGCGGCTGCGCGGCAACCGCATGGCGATGATCTTTCAGGAGCCGATGACCAGCCTCAACCCCGCCTTCACGATCGGCTCGCAGATGGCGGAAGTGCTGACGCGCCACAAGGGCGGCTCGCGCGCCGCAGCGCTGGACCGCGCCGCCGAACTGATGGGCCTCGTCGGTATCACCGCGCCGGGGATGCGGCTTGGTCAATTTCCGCACCAGCTCTCCGGCGGCTTGCGCCAACGCGTCATGATCGCGATGGCGCTGATGTGCGATCCCGAACTGCTGATTGCGGATGAACCGACCACCGCGCTCGACGTCACCGTGCAGGCGCAGATCCTGCGGCTGCTCGCCAACCTCAAGCGTGATCTCGGGCTCTCCATTCTGCTGATCACGCATGATCTCGGTATCGTCGCCCGCGTCGCCGACCACGTGTCTGTCATGTATGCCGGCGAGGTGGTCGAACGCGC
>CADEDX010000221.1:6714-10012 GCA_902826195.1 uncultured Bradyrhizobium sp.
CCCGCGTCGCCGACCACGTGTCTGTCATGTATGCCGGCGAGGTGGTCGAACGCGCGATGACCGCGGAGCTGTTCCGCGCGCCGCAGCATCCTTACACGCGCGGCCTGCTATCCTGCGTGCCAGTGCCGGGCCGCGTGCAGCGTGACAAGCCGCTGGGTTCGATTCCGGGTGTGGTGCCGGCGATCGAGCCCGGCTTCGCCGGCTGTGCCTTCCGCTCGCGCTGCGGCCATGCCACGGAAGCATGCACGCGAGAAATTCCGCGGCGGCCGGTCGGCGAGGCGCATGATTATCTTTGCCAGCTCGAACCTGATTGGGCGGAGCTGCAACCCGCATGACCGCCGCGATCGAGGTCGAGAATTTGCGCTGCGAATTCCGCGTCCACACCGGCTTGATGTCGGCGGAAAAGCGCGTGGTCGCGGTCGACGATGTCACCTTCAGCGTGCCGGCCGGCAGCGTGCTCGGCATCGTCGGTGAAACCGGCTGCGGCAAATCCACGCTGGCGCGTCTGATCCTCGGGCTGCTCAAGCCGACGGGGGGCACGGTGCGGGTCGACGGCAAGCGCCTGTTCGACCTCGACCGCAAGGCGCGCGCCCGGCTGATCCAGCCGGTGTTTCAAGACCCGTTCGCCTCGCTCAATCCGCGCCGCCGCATCAAGGACATCGTGGCGTTGCCGCTGGCCTCGCAGGGCACGTTTTCGCGCGCCGAGATCGAGCGCCGCGTCAGCGGCATTCTGGAGCGCGTCGGGCTGTCGGCAGCGATGGGCGAGCGGATGCCGGCGCAGCTTTCCGGCGGACAGCGTCAGCGCGCGGCGATCGCGCGTGCGCTGGTGCTGGAGCCCCGCATCGTAATCTGCGACGAGCCGACCAGCGCGCTCGACGTCTCGGTGCAGGCCCAGATCCTTAATCTGCTCGCCGATCTGCGCCGTGACCTCGGGTTGACCTACCTCTTCATCAGCCACAATCTCGCGGTCGTGGAGCATGTCGCGAGCGAGGTCGCGGTGATGTATCTCGGCCGCTTCGTCGAGCGCAACGAAACCGACGCGCTGTTTCGCGAACCCGCCCATCCCTACACGAATGCGCTGCTGCAGAGCGTACTGACGCCGGAGCCGGGCAAGGGCGTGCCCGACATCGGCCTCGGCGACATCATGCCGGATCCGGCGAATATTCCGCCGGGATGCCGCTTCAACCCGCGCTGCCGCGTGGCGATCGAACGCTGCCGCCATGAGGCACCAGCGCGCATGGTCCGTCCACCGCAAGGAATGGTAGAATGTCATCTTGCATGAGGCGTGCTTTACTTGACCCACAACACTGACATCACGACACACTGAGAATGGAGAGCGATATGCGACTGCAAAACAGGCTCGGCGCGGCCATTCTGGCGCTGGCGCTGGGCGCCGCCGCGATGCCCGCGGCGGCACAGAAATCGGCCGACACGCTGCGGATCGTGATGCGCGATGCGCTGCCCAACGTCGATCCCTATTACAACAATCAGCGCACCGGCGTGGTGATGCACCACCAGGGTTGGGACGCGCTGGCCTACCGCAATCCCGATACCTTCAAGCTCGAACCGTTGCTCGCCACCGAGTGGAAGCAGCCGGACGCGAACACGATCGACTTCACCCTGCGTCCCGGCGTCAAATTCCACGATGGCAGCCCGTTCACGGCAGATGACGTCGTCTACACCATCAACCTGATCGCCGATCCCGCCAGCAAATTGTCGACACCAGCGAACTACAACTGGCTCGAGAAGGCCGAGAAGACCGGCGACCTCTCGGTCCGCGTGACGCTGAAGCGGCCGAACCCTGCGGCCCTGGAATACTTTGCGCTGGTGATCCCGATCTACCCGAAAGCCTACCGCGAGAAGGTCGGCGCCGAAGGCTATGCCAAGGCGCCGGTTGGCGCGGGTCCCTACAAGATGACCAAGGTCGAGCCGGGCGTTTCCATCGATTTCGAGCGGTTCGAGGATTATTGGGCCGGCAGCCCGAAGGGCAAGCCCGCGATCAAGAAGATGAGCGTGCGCTTCGTGCCCGACGCCACCACCGAAATGACGGAGCTGCTCGCCGGTCGCGCCGACTGGATCTGGAACATGAACCCGGACCAGCTCGAGCCCGTCAACAAGATGCCGCATCTGCAGGCCGTGCGGAAAGAGTCGATGCGGGTAGGCTACCTCTCGCTCGACGCTGCCGGCCGCACCGGCGCCGACAATCCCATGACCAAGCTGAAGGTGCGCCAGGCGATCTGGCATGCGATCGATCGCAAGGCGATCGCCGACAAGCTCGTTACCGGCGGCAGTCGCGTGCCTGCGGCGCCGTGTTTTCCGTCGCAGTTCGGCTGCGACGCCGAATCCGCGGCGACATACGACTACGATCCGGCGAAGGCAAAGAAGCTGCTCGCCGAGGCCGGCTACCCCGACGGCTTCGACGTCGAGTTGGCCAGCTACGTGCTGCCGCAATGGGGTTCGGCGGTCCAGAACTACCTGCTTGCCGTCGGCATCCGCGCAAAACTCAACCAGTTGCAGACCGCAGCGCTGATCCAGCGCGCCAAGGCGGGCGAGTTGCGGATGTATCTCGGAAGCTGGGGTAGCTTTTCGATCAACGACGTCTCGGCGTTCCTGCCGAACTTCTTCGACAATGGCGCCGACGACTATGCGCGCGATCCCGACATCCACAAGGGACTGATCCAGGGCGGATCGAGCATCAACCCGGAAGTGCGCAAGGAGGCGTATTCGGCGGTCATCAAGAAGATCACCGGGCAGGCCTACTGGGCGCCGCTGCACACCTATGTGACGACCTACGGCTACGCCAAGCAGCTCGAATTCACGCCGTATCCGGACGAGCTGCCGCGCTTCTATCTGGCGAAGTGGAAGTAGGATCGGGCGGGTTTGGCCATGACGACGGCCCAACCCGTGCCCCGAATGCCGCCAAGAAAGTGCTGCGACTCCAAACACATCCCTACTATGCATGGGGTTGTTTTCGATGTTTTGTTTTGGCCCCGCGCCGGGGAGAGGCTGCGATGGCGCGCTTTGAGGGCAACATCGCCAAGGTCTCCGCCGGCTGCGCCAGCGACAATGCCGTGCGCCACGTGTGATGAATTTCACAATAGGTCTGCCATCTGCATGGTACGAGTGCGGCGCCTCGCCCAAGGCTAGCCTTTGAGCAAGCCGATCAGCCCGCAGCGCAAGGATCGAACAGCATGGACCATGTCCTGAACCTCGCCCAGGTCGAGGCAGAGCTGTCCTATCTCACTAGAGCATCCGGCACTTAACTTGATGCATATCCGTCGTGACAGAAATAGTTTTG
>CADEDX010000222.1 GCA_902826195.1 uncultured Bradyrhizobium sp.
GTGCCTTATTGAGCGTGCCGATATAGATGACGCGCTCGCCGTCATCGAGACCCTGCAGCGAGGCCAGCGGTCGTCCACCGTAGCGGAATTCGCTGGCATAGTCGTCCTCCACGATCCACGCATCGTTCTTGTGCGCCCAGGCAAGCAGTTTCAGGCGGCGGGCCATCGAGAGCACGACGCCGGTCGGAAACTGGTGCGAGGGCGTCACGAACACGGCCGAGGCATTCGGCGCCGAGCGGATGCCCCTGCCGACGTCGATGCCCTGCGCATCGACGGGAACCGGATGGACCGTCGCGCCGGCGGCGATCAGGGCCTGCCGAGTCAGCGGATAGCCGGGATCTTTGACCCAGACCTGCTTGCTCCGGTTCGGCAAAATCCGGATCACGATGTCGCTTGCCCGCTGCGTTCCGGCCGTCACCACGATCTGTTCGGGATCGCATTTCACCGTGCGGGCGGCCTGCAGGTAGTCGCAGATTGCCCGTCGCAGCGCGTTCGTTCCACGCGGGTCGGAATAGCCAAAATGGCTGGCATCGAGCGAACGGAAAGTGCGCGCGCTGAGCTTGCGCCATAGCTCCAGCGATCTGTCGTCGATCAGCGTGCGTCCGAGATTGAACGGCCGCTGATCGCTCTGCACCGTGACGTCGACGAAATCGCTGAGCGGCTGCATGGGCACGGCCCTGGACGAAATTGCCGCCGCAGCCTTTTTGTGTCGTTGCGAAGTCCCTTCGATCGGTTCGGGAAGGTCGGGCGAGATGTAGTTGCCGGACGTGCCGCCGGACGTGTATCCTTCGCCTACCAAAGCCTGATTGTGTTCGGAAGAATTCGCATCGTCGAGGCGAGGGCAGTCAAGCAGCGCTTCTGCGAGGTGCTGATGATGAAATACGGCAAGCCGGACACGAGCAGGCCAAAAGGCTTTTTCCCGCGCCTCGACGCGATCACGGTCTACGCCGTCACGGTCGAACGGATGACGGGCAAGGAAATGACGTTGCCGCCGCTCTCCGAGCAGTGGCCCGCGATAGACAGAACCATGACGCCGAATGCGCGGCCGTGACGGATTGTCGGGGGCGTTCCTATCCCGCGCCGCCTTGAATCACGCCGAACCAGCCGAGGCCCCTGTACGTCTCATAACCGGGCGTCGCATGGAACGCGACCAATGCGCCGGAGCGGTCTTGCGAGAAGCCGGAGCGGCGTCCTTCCAATGGGAGCGAGACGCGTTCGGTGAGGATGCCCTGGCCGTCGGAGGCCGCGATCACCCGGAAATTCGAATCGACCAGCAGGACGCGCGCCTTGTCGGAGTCGCCGACGCGCACGCCCTGGACAATGGCGCGGGCCTGCGGTTCCCAGTCGAAATGCACCGCCAACACGCCGGTCGGCCTGCCGTTGGCCTTGCCGCCTTCGCGGACGCTGGCGCAATAGGTTACGACCTGCGCGTTGCCGAGCAGGGGCTGGCATTCGACATCGCCGACGGCGTAGTCGTCGCCCGAGCGCAGGACCCGTGCGGCGCGAAACCATTTGGTGTGCGCGACGTTCTGGCCTACGACGCCGAAGCGATCGGCGCGGCCATTGGCAATCACCTTGCCTTCGAGATCGCAGAGCCAGAGATCGAGATAGACGGTGTAGGCGCCGAGGATCACGGACATCCGCTCCGAGGCATGGGCGACGGCGGCGGCGTCCGGCCCAGCTGCGCAATCGACGACGGCGGAGTCGGTCGCCCACCAGCGCACGTCGCAGGTGCGCTCATAGAGGTTGCGGTCCATCAGCTCGATGGCGTTCAGCGACAGGTCGACCATGCGCTCGCCGCGCGAGCGGTCGGCCATCTGCGCGATCGAGGTCATCAGATTGCCAGTGCGGTTGGTGAGCTGGCTTTCGAGTTCGCGGGCGATGGTCTCGACCTGCTGGCCGACATTGCGGACTTCCTGCGCCACCACGGCAAAGCCGGCGCCCTGCGCGCCGGCGCGTGAGCTTTCGATCAGCGCGTTCAGCGCCAGCATCTTCATCTGGTTGGTGATCTTCTGGATCGACTTGGTCTTCTCGCAGGCGACCTGGTTGACCTCGGCGGTCAAGCGGGCGATCAGCGCGGAAACGTCGGCCTCGTCCTCGGCTGCATTGGCAGGCTGCTTGGCGATCGTGGCGGTCTGGGAACGAAGCGCGGCGGACATCGGTGAAAATTCCTCAGTCTCTATGCGGTTGCCGATCTTCTGCGGATCGGCGGGACTCAATGGACGATCTGACTCCCTTTGTCGGGGATCATGGCTAACGATTGGTTTAATTCTCCGCGCCAATACGTGGGATTCCGGGGACAAGCTGCATCTTCTTTGTGCAAGTCATTTTTCTCGGCATAGGCTGCAAACCGGCATGGCAACCGTTGCATCGGGCTGATTGCCGTGATTCGCGGCGCAGGCCGCACCGGTCCACCGCTCAGGCCTTTGCGTTTGCCGGGGCGCCGCTTTGTCCCTATGTCTCGAAGGTATCATGACGCTTCCCGCATCCGCACTCCCCGTTGAACTGCCACCGGCTTTTTTGGGCGTGTCGCGTTCGGCGACCGGCAAATTGTGGCGCGACCGGCTCGACGCGCGGGGCGCGGCGCGGGCGCTGGCGATCACGCAGCGCTACCAGTTGCCGGAGATGCTGGCGCGGGTGCTGGCGGGCCGTGACGTCGGGATCGACGAAGTCGAGGACTTCCTCGACCCGACCATCCGCAAGCTGATGCCCGACCCTTACACCGTGACCGCGATGGAGACGGCGGCCAAACGCATTGCCGATGCGGCCGTGCGCGGCGAGAAGGTCGCGATCTTCGGCGATTACGACGTCGATGGCGCGACGTCGGCGGCGCTGCTGGCTTGGCATCTGCGCCATTGCGGACTGGACCCGCTGATCCATATTCCCGACCGCATTTTTGAGGGCTACGGCCCCAATGTTGACGCGGTGCGCGCCCTCGCGGCCAAAGGCGCGACGCTGCTCGTCACCGTGGATTGCGGCACCACCAGCCTCGAGCCGCTAGCGGAGGCACGCAAGCTCAGCATGTCCGTCGTCGTCATCGACCATCACCAGACCGGCGACGAATTGCCCGAGGTCGATGCGCTGGTGAACCCGAACCGGCCAGATGATCTTTCCGGCCTCGGCCATCTCGCCGCCGTCGGCCTGGTACTGATCACGCTGGTGGCGGTGAACCGTGAATTGCGCGGCCGCGGCTTCTGGAATCCGGAGCGGCCGGAGCCGGACCTGCTCGGCATGCTGCACCATGTGGCGCTCGGCACCGTCGCCGACGTCGCGCCGCTCACCGGGCTCAATCGCGCCTTCGTCGCCAAGGGGCTGATCGCGATGCGCCGCCGCGACCATGTCGGCCATACCGCGCTGATGGACGTAGCGCGGCTGAACGGCCCGCCGGAAGCCTGGCATCTCGGCTTCATGCTGGGGCCGCGCATCAACGCGGGCGGCCGGATCGGCCGCGCCGATCTGGGCGTGCGGCTGCTGCTGGAAGGCGACGTCTCGGAAGCCGCGCGGATCGCGGCCGAACTCGATCGCCTCAACAGCGAGCGCCGCCTCATCGAGCAGGCGGCGGAGGCGCAGGCCGAGGCCGAGGCGATGGCGTCGCTCGGGCTCGAGGACAAGGGCGCGGTCATCGTCACCGCCGCCGAGGGGTGGCATCCCGGCATCGTCGGCCTCGTCGCCTCGCGGCTGAAGGAGAAGTTTTCGCGCCCGGCCTTTGCGATCGCGCTGGAGCCCGGCGGCATCGGCACCGGCTCGGGCCGCTCGATCTCGGGCGTCGATCTCGGCAAGGCCGTGCGGCAAGCGGTAAAGGAGAAACTGCTGATGAAGGGCGGCGGCCACGCCATGGCCGCGGGCGTCACGTTGCGCAAGGAGAAGCTTGCGGAGTTTCGCGCCTTCATGGAAAGCGCGCTGGCCGCGGACGTCGCCAATTCCCGTCACGAGCACGAGCTGTTCATCGACGGCGCGGTGAGCGCGCGCAGCGTGACCGTCGCGTTCGCGACGATGCTGAACCGTGCCGGACCGTTCGGCGCCGGCAATCCGGAGCCGGTGATTGCGCTGCCGGCGCATCAACTGGTCTACGCCGACGAAGTGGGGCAGGCGCATCTGCGCCTGCGCTTCAAGTCCGGCGACGGCGCCATCGTCAATGGCATCGCGTTCCGCTCGGTCGGCCAGAAGCTCGGCGATGCGCTGACGCAAAACCGCGGCCAGCCGCTGCATGTGGCGGGCTCCCTCGCGGTCGATCGCTTTCAGGGTTCGGAACGCGTACAGTTGCGCGTGGTCGACGTCGCCGTGCCGGATCCCGGGCCGGCCGTGATAAGATAATTCGGCAACCAAGAACAACAAAGGGAGTGGAAATGGCAGGGCAGGTTCAAGGCAAGGTCGCGCTGGTGACGGGCGGCGCGTCGGGCATCGGCGAAGCGGTGTGCGAGTTGCTGGCGCGCGAAGGCGCGTCCGTCGCAGTGACCGATGTCGATGATTTGAAAGGCCCCGAAGTTGCGGCGCGGATCAAGAAGGCTGGTGGCGAGGCAGACTTCTGGGATCACGATGTCACCAGCGAAGAGCGCTGGATCGAGGTGGTGGCCGAAATCATGAAGCGCTACGGCCGGCTCGACGTGCTGGTCGCGAATGCCGGCATCGGCATTGCCGTGCCGTCGATCACCCAGATGTCGCTGGCCGACTGGCGGCGGCAGACCGCGATCAATCTCGACGGTGTGTTCCTGTCGGTGAAGCATGGCCTGCCGGCGATGCGCAAGACCGGCGGCGGCTCCGTCATCATGATGTCGTCGCTGGCGGGGTTGCGCGGCGCGGCGGGACTTTCCGGCTATTGCGCGACCAAGGGCGGCGTGCGGCTGTTTGCGAAAGCGATCGCGATGGAATGCGCCACCTTCGGCGACGGCATCCGCGTCAACTCGGTGCATCCAGGGATCATCGATACGCCGATCTGGGGCAAGATCCCGACGGAAGCGTCAGGCGCCGGCCAGAATGCGCCGATCGATCCGGAGGAGCGAGCGAAGATGGCGACGCCGCTGGGGCGGGCCGGACACGCCGAGGAGATCGCGCAGGGCGTGCTGTATCTGGCGTCGGATGCTTCGCGTTACGTGACGGGGACGGAACTCGTCATCGATGGCGGCATGAATGCCGGTGGGGTGGTGCGGAGATAATCAACCGTCTTTGCGAGGAGCGAAGCGACGCGGCAATCCATTCATCCGTTTTGCCGCGCGATGGATTGCTTCGCTTCGCTCGCAATGACGAGAGGGAGAACGTCTGAAGCTTGTAGCATGGGTTGAGGGCAGCGAAACCATCATCCGTCCCGGCCCCAGCATGGGTTTCGCTGCGCTCAACCCATCCTACGAGATCGAACGCAGCTACCCGCCCTGCCTCAACCGTGCCAGCACCTTGAGCCCGCCGTAGCCGTCGGCCGGTAGCAGTCCCATCTTCGTCTGATAATCCTTCACCGCCTTCATGGTGTCGTTGCCGACGCGGCCGTCGGTGCCGCCGGTGTCGAAGCCAGCTTTTGTCAGCCGCGTCTGCACCTCCTGCACTTCCGCAAGCGTTAGCGCGCGCTCGGAGCCTGGGAAGGGCTGGATGAAGGGCGGCGCGCCCAGAATGCGGTCGCCAAGATGGCAGATCGCCAGCGCGTAGTTCATCGACGGATTGTAGCTTTTCACCGAATAGAAGTTCGGACCCAGCAGGAACGCCGGGCCACCCGCAACCGGCACCCACATCTGCGCGGACGCACTCGGCTGCGGGAACGGTTTTCCGTCGGCGCGCGTGACGCCGGCGCTGGCCCAGGCGGTGTAGGTCCTGCTCCCGCTCGCGGCCCCACCCGACGAGCGGACCTCATAGCCCCAATGTTCGCCGCGGTGATACTTGCCGCGGTTGAGCAGATAGCGCGCGCTGGAACCGAGCGCGTCGTCGGGCTTGCCGAACGGCGAGACGCGGCCGTCCTTGTCGTAGTCCATGCCGACATTGAGCCAGACTTCCGGCATCCACTGCGTATGGCCCATCGCGCCGGCCCAGGAACCCCGCATTTCCTCCGGCGTGCCCCAGCCGCGGTCGACGATTTTCAGCGCGTTGATCAGTTCGGTTTCCCAATAGGCGCGGCGGCGCGGCTCGTTCCAGGCCAGCGCCGCGAGCGATGGAAAGATCGGCCGCATATGGTTCTGCTGCACAAGCGGATCGCCATACGCGGATTCAACGCCCCACAGCGCCAGCAGCGTGCCGCGCTCGACGCCGAAATCCTGCTCGATGCGCGTGAACAACGCGTCGTGCTTCTTCAGCGCTTCGCGGCCATTGATGATGCGCCAGTCGGAGGCGCGGCGATTGACGTATTGCCAGATCTGCTCGTTGAATTCCGGCTGCTTCTGCATCTGCCGGAACACGCTCATGTCGGGCTCGATGCGGCCCATGACCCGCGTCCAGGTCGCGTCCGAAATGCCTTTTGCCGCGCGCGCCCGAAAATTGTCGCGCCATGCGTCGAAGCCGGGCGGGGCAGCGGCAAACGCTGAAAGCGGTGTGGCGAGCAGGGCGCCCGCGCCGAGGCCGGCCTGCAGCAGGCCGCGGCGGGTCGGAGCGTCAAGGGAATCAAGCTGTTTCATGCCGGCCATTGTAGCGGCGCGGCGGGCCTGCGCCAAAAGCCAAGACGCCGCGGGAACCGCAATTTTGCTGCCGATCAGGGGCGATTTTGCTGGACAGCCCGCCCATGGACGGAGTGCGCGGGCTTCCTATAATGGCAAAAATACCGACAACGAAAGGCCGCAAGAAATGACGCATGCCCGCAGCGAGTACAAGGATTTCATGTCGCTGACGCCGGACGCCTACGCCGCGGTGCTGGCGCTCGGGCAGGTCGCGGCCAAGGCCGGCATGGACAAGCAACTGCTCGAACTGATCAAGCTGCGCGCCTCGCAGATCAATGGCTGCGCCTTCTGCGTGCAGTATCACATCATGGAGGGCGAGAAACTCGGCGTGCCCACCGACAAGCTCAATCTGGTGGTGGTCTGGCGCGAGGCGCCGCAATTCTCGCCGCGCGAGCGCGCCGCGCTGGCCTGGACCGAAGCGCTGACCCTGATCAGCAAAGGCGTCAGCGACGAGATCTATGCGCAGGCGAGCGCGGAGTTTTCGGACAAGGAGCTTACTTATCTGACGTCGGCAGTCGCCTCGATCAATACCTGGAACCGGTTCGGCGCGGCGTTCCGCTGGAAGCCTCCAGCGCGGTCGGGGAGGGGCTGAACCGGTAGGAGCCGTGTTTTGCTAGATTCCTGCGCGAATGAGCGGATCGACGCCAAATCGATTGTTTCCCCGCACTCCCGGGATGAGACCCAGAACGGCGACGACGATGAGGTAAAGAATTGTCAGATTTATGCTGGTCATTTTGGAGATTGGAGGAAGCGCCGCGATGCCGACCAGCCACCAGCCCGAAGCGTTGAAGTCGTGCAATCGCTTCACGAAAATCGCAGTTAGCGGCCAAACCACAATCAAGAAGGCGATTGCTGCTGGCAATTTCAGTAAAAAGTCCACCTCGCTGTGTGTCGAATAGTAGATCGGTCCAGTCGGCGCTAGGAGCGTTGGCAATGCCCGAGTCAATACAGCCAATACTGCGATGGAGCCGATGTAGCCGAGCCAGAATTCCTGGCGACTGGATCGGCCGTGTAAAGACAGAAGGAACCAGCTGAAGGTGGAAAGCGTTTTGCGAACGAGCCACAGCTTAACGTTTCAAAGCGGATGCGATGCTATGCGTGGCGGGTTAATTGCTCGGTAATATCTCGATCAGATTTGGCCGCATCTCGCACGTCCGAGTTGATCGCCTGACCTGATCATCAGTTCTCGCGCCCTTCGCCCTGCCGTGCGCTGTGGCGCAGCACATTGCCCGGCATCGCATGCGCCACGGCGGCGGTGGCCGGCGGATCGGTGCCGATCTCGCGGCCGCGGCCGCGGATCAGGCGTTCATAGGATGCGATCAGCGTCGTGTAGGGATTGACCCAGATCCAGCCGTCGCGCGTGAACACCTGGATGTCGAAATGCAGGTGGTAGGAAGTGCCGTTCGGGAAATCGAGATAGTTGGAGACCACGCCGATCTTTTCGCCCTCGGCGACGCGGCGGCCGTTGAGAACGCCGTCGGCATCCATGACCGACGGGTTCATGTGCATGTAGCGAAAACGGATGTGCTCTTTGCCTGTGTTAATCTGCAGCGTCGCCGCCTGCTGTTTTGGCGAGCGGATCAGGACGCCGTCGCGGACGGCCACGACCGCCTGCTTCCTGGGGTGACAAGCGCTTTCGCTGTTGCTGTTCGGCGGGCAGGGCGCGGGGCGGATGTCCTGGCCCTGATGGCCAAAGCCGGCGGCGCATTGGCCGACCTGAAAACTGCGGGCTTCGCAAAAATTGTCGCGCCACGGATAGACGCCACGGCCCGCCGCGGCATTTTTCCCACCAAAGGATTGTGAGCGGATGGCGGCCGGACCTTTTTCCAGCGGAAAACGGATTTGCGAATAGGCGGCGAAATCGGCGCGTCCGCCGCGCCGGCGTACGCTGCTGCGCGCGATGATGTCGCCGCCGGGATAATAGGTGAAGTCGGGCGAAGCCGCCGCCGGGCGTTCGGCCATTTCGGACGGCATGTCGCGGTGCGGCGCGGAGGGTTGCCCGCCCGCGATGCGCAAGGCTTTCAGAAAGCGCTCGGCAACGGGATAGGCCTCGCGGCAGGCCAGCCGCCGCGCCCGCGGCACGGAGTCCAGGCACTGGATCGAGACGACATAGGGCACGCCGAAGCGCGTGAAGGCGTAGCGCACATAGCCTTCGCGGATGAAGCGGCGGATGTCGGGAAACTGCGCCACCAGCGCCTTGACGGGCTCGCCCTTGCCGCCGAGCGGATCGGCGAGATCGTAGACGAGGATTGAGCCGGTGATCTGCACCTCGACCGGCCTGTCGAACATTCGTGACGGGCCCGCGCCCGCCGGCAGCGAGAACACCGCATCGTAGCCGGCGGGACCGGCATGAAACATGTCTGCGGAACGGAAGTCGGCCTGATAGCGCGACAGCGGCAATGGCGCGCCCTCGGCCTCATCTTCGAGATAGCCTGCGGTATCGAATGGCAACAGCACCGGCACCGGGCTCCGACCGATCCCGGCGAAGATTCTAGCGTTGATCGCATTCAGCTGCACCAGCGCGGGCGTCGCGCGCGGATCGGACGCCGGCACGCGCCGCTGGGGCGCGAAGCTGAACCGGGAGGCGATCGCCGGACGGGGTGCCATCTCGCTGCGGAGCTGATCGAGCGCCGCCCGCCATTCGACGCGGACAGCTGAGATCGACGGTGTCCTGAATGGTTCGGCGGCGGCGCCGGCGAGCCCGGCGCAGAGCAAACAAACAACTGCCAGCCAACGCGTCAGCAAGCGGACTGCCAGTTTGTTCAATGCAATCGCCCCCCGGCGTGCCCGCTTTCAAAAATGACAGGTTCCGGCTGAACCAGAACCGACGCTTAAAACTGCTTCTTGTCGATGCGCGCTTTCGCGCGCACCGTTATGCACTTCGCTTCAATATACTTCCCGCGCGATCTCAATCCTTGGCGCGTTCGACGTAGGAGCCGTCCTCGGTCATGACCACGATCCGCGTTCCGGTACCGATATGCGGCGGCACCGCGGTACGCACGCCGTTCGACAGGATAGCAGGCTTGTAGGAGGAGGACGCGGTCTGGCCCTTGGTAACCGGTTCGGTCTCCACAACTTCCAGCGTCGTGCGCTGCGGCAGCTGGATCGCGACCGGGTTCATGTCGTGCAGCGAAAGTTTGACGGTCATGTTCTCCTGCAGATAGGGCGCGGACGAACCGACGATTTCCTTGGAGACCTGGACCTGATCGTAGGTCTCGTTGTTCATGAAATGGAAGCCGTCGGCATCCTCATACAGGTAATTGAAATTGTGATCCTCGACGGTCGCCTTCTCGACCTGGTCGGTGGTCTTGTAGCGTTCCGATATCTTCACGCCGTCGCCGAT
>CADEDX010000223.1 GCA_902826195.1 uncultured Bradyrhizobium sp.
ATTATTTTTACGAAGGAAGACATCTGCATGGCCGAAGGCGTATCGCGCCAGCAAGCCACGCGCGTCGTTGTGCGCTACTTCGAGACGCATCCCGAACAGCTACATCGTGACGGGGTAATCCTTGTCCACGTTGCGCTGCGCGAAGCGTGGCCCTGTTCACGCTAGGAGCGGTTAGGATTTCCGGGACGCCGTCCCTGACTGTCCAATAGGTCAGTCGCTTCTTTTGAACATTGGGTAGTATGCTCCGCCCCCCGGACCTAGGCACGCTGGGCCGCTGGAAGTTTGGACCGAGATACCGCCGCGCGCTATAACGTCGTCTGGACACACCTCTCTTGTAAGCCTCGGCAATGACGCCACTTCGCTGTGGCTGTAAGGGCGTGGCGGCGAATACTGCTTCTGGGCAGGCTGCTGATAATCAACATCGTTGGGCTGATTTTGCTGAGAGTGGTAGGGGCGGCCTGGCGGTGGCAGCGCAAGGGCTTCCTTCATGCCTTCTCTACAGCCTTCTCCAGCTTGCGGACCCCACTTCGCTCCACAGCCCACCATAGCCATCTCCTTAAGTATGCCGGGGGCTTTTTTCCGGGCGAATTTTGCGAGATCTCCCTCTGCATTCGCGGTGGTGCCCACGAACGCAAGAGCAATGACAGTAAGGATTGATTTCGTAGGAATGTTCATGGGCTAATTCCCCGCTGGGTTTGAGCCTAAATTCCAAGATACCTAGTAGACCACCGTGCCCTCACAGACTGAACAACCGTCATTTCATTGCTGACCCCGGCAGCAGCGAAAGGGGCAAATGGAGGCTCGACTGCACGTCAAACAAGGCCGGTAATTAAGTGGTAAGCAACAGAATACAATCGATCAGAAACCCCTACTTTTATAAGGTCTCAGCGTAGCCCGTCACGGATCATGTATCCGGCGCCGCGGATCGTGTGCAGCAAGGGCCGGTCAAAGCCCTTGTCGATCTTGGAGCGCAACCGTGAGATATGCACGTCGATGACGTTGGTCTGCGGATCGAAATGATAATCCCAGACGTTCTCCAGCAGCATGGTACGGGTCACCACCTGACCGGCGTGCTTCATCAAATATTCGAGCAGGCGAAATTCGCGCGGCTGCAGCGTCAACTCTTCCTTGCCGCGGGCGACGCGGTGCGAGAGGCGGTCGAGTTCGAGATTGCCGACGCGGTACGTCGTCTCTTCGGCCGGGCCGACATTGCGGCGCGACAGCACTTCGACGCGCGCCTGCAGTTCGGCGAATGAATAGGGTTTTGGCAGATAGTCGTCGCCGCCGGCGCGAAGGCCCTTGATGCGGTCGTCGACCTGGCCGAGCGCGGAGAGGATCAGGACCGGGGTGCGATTGCCCTTCTCGCGCAGCGCGCCGATCACGGACAGCCCATCGCGCTTGGGCAGCATGCGGTCGACGACGAGCACGTCGTAGTCGCCGCCGTCGGCCATCGACAGGCCCTCCTCGCCATCGCTGGCGAGATCGGCGACGTGGCCGACTTCACGGAACGCCTTGATTAGATAGTCGGCGGACTCGCGGTCGTCTTCGATGATCAAGAGGCGCATTTGCGGGGCGGTTGCGGTCACAGGGTACATGCTTTCTCTCACCATGGCGCGACCGCCCTGCACATGCAAGGCGGCCGGGTTTGCTCTCGATCAAGTGAAAAAAGCGGGCGGTGAAGCTGGGGGACTTCACCGCCCTTAGGACCTTCCGACGGAGGGGGGCGTGTTCCGATAGAAGGTACCCAGAGGGAGCGAGTTTGGGACCCGCTCCCCGGAAGGAGACGTCGGCGGGGGCGACAAAAGCCGGCGAAACCCTCCATCTGATATCTAGTCCTCGTTTAGCCCTTTGCCAGCGGCACCGCGACGAAACGCGACGAACCGCCGCTCTTCACACGCATGAGAACGCTGTTCTTGTTGTCGGTGCGGGCGGCGTCGATCGCCTCGCGCACCTCGCCGGCGCTGGTCACACTCTTGCCGCCGACTTCAAGAATGACGTCGCCTTCCTTGAAGCCACGCTCGGCCGCAGCACTCTTCGGGTCGACCTCGGTGACCACGACGCCTTCCTTGCCGGCGCCGGCCACACTGTTGGCGGGGGCCACCGTCAGGCCGAGCTTCGGTACGCCGGTTCCCTTGCTCAGTCCGCCCTTGTCGTCCTTGTCGGTGTCAGCCTTGGCCTCGATCGTGTTCGGCAACTGGCCGAGCGTGAGGTTGACGACCTTATCCTGGCCTTTTTGCAGCACGTTGAGCTTCACGGCGTTGCCGGGCGCGAGACCGCCGATGGTACGGGCGAGTTCCTTCGCATCCTTGACCGGCTCGCCGTTGACGCCGGTGATGACGTCACCCGACTGGATACCGGCCTTGGCCGCCGGACCGTTCGGCTGCGGTTCCGCAACCAGCGCGCCTTCCGCCTTTTTCATGCCGAGGCTGTCGGCGATGTCGGACGTCACCGGCTGGATCTGGACACCGATCCAACCGCGGCTGACGGTGCCCTTGTCGCGGAGCTGTGCGATCACATTCTTGACGGTCGAGGCCGGGATCGAGAACGCGATACCGACGCTGCCGCCGGACGGTGAATAGATCGCGGTGTTGACGCCCATCACTTCTCCGTTGGTGTCGAACGCCGGACCGCCGGAGTTGCCCTTGTTCACGGGCGCGTCGATCTGGATGAAGTCGTCATACGGGCCGTTGCCGATGTCGCGGCCGGAGGCCGAGACAATACCGGCGGTCACGGTGCCGCCGAGGCCGAACGGGTTGCCGACCGCCAGCACCCAGTCACCGATCCGCGGCTTGCTGTCCGACAGTTTGGCGAACGGGAAGTCCTTGCGGCCCTCGACCTTGATCAGCGCCAGATCCGTGCGCGGATCGGTGCCGATCACCTTTGCGGTGTAGGTCTTGCCGTCATCCATGGTGACTTCGACCTTGTCGGCGCCGTCGACCACGTGGTTGTTGGTCACGGCAAAGCCGTCAGGCGAGATGAAGAAGCCGGAACCCTGACCCGTCACCGGGCCACGGCCGCCACGTGGTCCACCGCGCATGCCGGGCGGCAAGCCATCCGGACCGCCGAAGCGGCGGAAGAAGCGCTCCATCGGCGAGCCCGGCTGGAACGGCGAGTCCTCGTCCTTGTTGGCGCTGTCGTCACCTTTCGAGGCCTTCTCGGCAATGTTGATCTTGACCGAGATCACCGACGGCTTCACGCGCTCGACGATGTCGGCAAATCCGATCGGCCGCTCGACCTTGCGCACCTCGGTGTTGACCTGCGCGTGCGCCGCGCTGGTGAAGATATCGACGGGGCCCTGCTGCGGCGCGAAGCCGTACACGGCGGCGCCGAGGCCGGCGACGACGGACGCCATCAGCGCGAACCGGCGGGCGGAAAACAGCGAGCGGCGCGCGGCACCGTGGGACGGAAACTTGGAAAGATCGACGGGACGTTCGGTCATGTTGCTAGAATCTCCGAGGGAATCTGAATGGTGTCTGAACTTGACGGTGCGGGGCTGAACACCTGACGAAAGTGAACATGGGGCTTTCAGCCTTACCGCGCGCTGGCTGGGGAATTAAACTTTTGTAATGCAGGCAACGAGGAATGCGGCAGAATATCGCAGGCATATCAGCCGGTTAGCTGAGGCCAAGAAACGTTCTCGGGCGCTATCGTCCGCCGCGCCCAAAAGACCATTGGCCCGCATAGGTCGGGGGACGCAACGGCCGAAACAAAGTTGCTCGTCGCTTACCCGCTTCGAAGTCTTTCAAGCCTTCTTCATCTTCATCCGGCCCATGAAATCGCGCTTGCCGAGCGGCACGCCGTTGGTGCGCAGGATGTCGTAAGCGGTGGCGGCGTGGAAATAGAAGTTGGGTAGCGAGAACGACATCAGGAAACCCTCGGTCGTGAAGGGCAGCTTGTGCTCGCCGAGATGAAAGACGACATCGCGGCCGCCGAGCGCATTGACGGCGTCCGGGGTCCAGGCCTCAAGGGCCTCGCGGGTCTGCGCAACCAGCCCCTGCAATCCGGCGTAGTCGTAAGGCGTCTTGGACGCTGGCGGACGAAATTCTCCGCTCTGCGCGGCCTCGATGGCGCCGCGCGAATGCTGGGCGACGGAGATGATCTGGAAGCGCAGCGGCAGCATGTCCGGCGTCAGGCGTGCCTCGACAATCGTTTCCGGGTCGATGTTCTGTTCGCGAAAATAAGTCAGACCGCGCTCGAGGAAGCCGCTGACGGCGCCTAGGGTTTGCAGATAATTCGCCACGCTGGCGTCGTAGAGTGAAAAGGCCATTCTCGTTTCCCCCTGGATAATGCTTGTTGACTGGAGGAGTCTTAGCGGAAACCCTTCCGCTTGCAACGGCGGCTCAGGCCTTCTTGTCCGGCGCTTCGGCTGCGAGCAGGCGTTCCAACCTTGCCTCCTCCTCCGCCGTCAGGTGCAGCAGCGCGGGATCGGCCGCGGCGCCGGCACTCGTGCGACGACGGTTGTAGACCCACAGCGCCACACCGCCCCCAATCAACGCCAGCGGCGGCAGCAACCACAGCAATACCGTGTGAGGCGTGAAGCGCGGCTTGAGCAGCACGAACTCGCCATAGCGGGCCACCAGGAAGTCGATCACCTGGCTGTCGCTGTCGCCGGTCGCGATTCGCTCGCGCACCAGAAGCCGTAAGTCGCGCGCCAGCGGCGCGTCGGAATCGTCGATCGACTGGTTCTGGCACACCATGCAGCGCAGTTCGCGCGACAGGTCGCGCGCGCGCGCTTCCTTCGCCGGGTCCGACATGATCTCGTCGGGCTGCACCGCGTGGGCGGCCGGGCTTCCGGCCATCATGACGGCGACGAATACGTAGGCGATGAATTTCCGCAACGGCTTACTCCGCCGGCTGCAAAGCGCGCGCCGGCTTGGCCGGCTTCGGCGCGCCGACGCGCAGCCGCCGGTCCGACAGCGACAGCATGCCGCCAAACGCCATCAGCACCGGCCCCCACCAGATCAAAAGCACCAGCGGCTTGTGATAGATGCGCACGGCGATGGCGCCGTCGGCGTTGGCGTCGCCGAGCGAAATGTAGATCTGGCTGGCGCCGCGGGTCAGCAGCGCCGCCTCGGTGGTCGACGATCCCCGCGTGGTAAAGTTGCGTTTCGATGGCGTCATCACGCGCAGCGTTTCGCCGTCGAGCGTGACGGTGAACTGCGCGATCATCTCGCGGAAATTCGGCCCCTGCCGCTGCGTGACGCCGTCAAGCCTCAACTGATAGCCGGCGACGGTTGCGGTCTCGTTCTGCTTCATCGAGCCGATATATTCGCTGTTCCAGGTGGTTTCGCAGACGATCCCGATCAGCGCGACGCCGATCCCGGCATGCGCGAGCGCGGTGCCCCAGGTCGCGCGCGGCAACCCGCGCGCGCGGGCGAAAGCGGTCGTGAGCGGTGCACGAAACAGCGCGGTGCGCTCGACAAGATCGGTCAAGGCGCCGGCGACGACGAAGATGCCGAGCCCGATAGCCAAAGGTGCAAACGTGGCGCCGCCCCGGATCCACGCCCACAGCACGGCAATCGCGATCAACGCCGCAATACCGGCCGCCATCAGCCGCTGCGATGCGCCGGCCAGATCGCCACGCTTCCACGCGAGCAGCGGTCCGAACGGCATCGCCACCATCAGCGGCACGAACAGCGGACCGAAGGTCAGGTTGAAGAACGGCGCACCGACCGAGATCTTGTCCCCGGTCAAGACCTCCAGCGCAAGCGGATACAGCGTCCCGATAAAGACGGTGGTGCAGGCCGTGGTGAGAAACAGATTGTTGAGCACCAGCGCGCCCTCGCGCGAGATCGGCGCGAACAGTCCGCCCTGCTTCAGCGCGGATGCGCGCCACGCGTACAGCGAGAGACTGCCGCCGATGAACAGGCAGAGGATCAGCAGGATGAACACGCCGCGGGTCGGATCGGTCGCGAACGCATGCACCGAGGTCAATACGCCCGAGCGGACCAGGAAGGTGCCGAGCAGTGACAGCGAAAACGTCAGGATCGACAGCAGGATGGTCCAGACCTTCAGCGCGTTGCGCTTTTCCATCACGACGGCTGAATGCAACAGCGCGGTGCCGGCGAGCCACGGCATCAGCGACGCATTCTCCACCGGATCCCAGAACCACCAGCCGCCCCAGCCGAGTTCGTAATAGGCCCAGTACGATCCCATCGCGATGCCGAGCGTGAGGAATATCCACGCCACCAGCGTCCACGGCCGCACCCAGCGCGCCCAGGCCGCATCGATGCGGCCTTCGATCAAGGCGGCCACCGCAAAGGAGAACGAGATCGAGAACCCGACATAGCCGAGATAGAGCATCGGCGGATGCACGGCGAGGCCGATATCCTGCAGCACCGGATTGAGATCGCGGCCCTCGATCGGCGGACTTGCGATGCGCAGGAAGGGGTTCGATGTCATCAGGATGAACAAATAGAACGCCGCCGCGATCCAGCCCTGCACCGCCAGCACATGCGCGCGCAGCGACAGCGGCAGATTGTTGCCGAACGCCGCAACCAGTCCGCCGAACAGCGCCAGGATCGACACCCACAGCAGCATCGAGCCTTCGTGGTTGCCCCACACGCCGGTGATCTTGTAGAGCAGCGGCTTCATCGAATGCGAGTTCTCGAACACGTTGACGACGGAGAAATCCGAGACGACGTGCAGCAGCGTCAGCAACCCGAACGAGACCGCCGCGAACAGCAATTGGGCGAGCGCGGTGGAACGCGCGACATTCATCAGGGCATGATCGCCCCAGCGCGCACCGAGCAGCGGCACGGTGGACTGGATCAGCGCCAGCGCGAGCGCCAGCACCAGCGCGTAATGGCCGGCTTCCGCGATCACTTGGCAGCTCCTTGCGCCGGCGCGGCCGAGGCCGCGGCGCCGGGCTTGGCGCCGTAATCGTCTTTCCAGTGCCCTTGCTTCTTCAGGGCATCGGCGACATCCTTGGGCATGTAAGTCTCGTCATGCTTGGCCAGCACCGTGTCGGCCTTGAACACGCCGGAAGCATCCAGCGCGCCCTCGGCGACGACGCCCTGCCCTTCGCGGAACAGGTCCGGCAACAACCCCTTGTAGGCGACCGGCAGCGTGGCGCTGCCGTCGGCGATGCTGAAATTAACCGCGAGATTGTCGCCCTTCACCAGCGAGCCCGGCTGCACCAGGCCGCCGAGACGGAACCGCTTGCCGGCCGGGATCTGCTTCTCGGCCGCCATCGTCGGCGTGGAGAAGAACACGATGGAATCGCGCATGGCGTTGAGGACCAGCGCCGCGGCGATGGCGAGCACCGCGAGCGAACCGCCGATCATGGTCAAACGCCGTTGCTTGCGCGTCATTTCTATCCTCAGTTCCCGCCGTCAGGTTCCGACATTCGTCGATCACTCTCGCGCATGATGTTGTCCGAAAACCGCTTCACACTTTTCGGCATCATGCGCTACCCATCTAGCCCGAGACTCTTTGCGCCCTCATTGAGCTGGCGCAAGCGGTCGGCGTCGGCCGCGACGGCCTGCCGCGCGTCGGTCAGCGCACTTGCCGCCTTGTCGCGCTGGCCCATCACCATATAGGCACGCATCAGCCGCAACCATCCCTCGACATCGTCGCCATTCTGTTTCAGCCGCGTCGCGAGACGATCGACCATGCCGCTTATCATCGCCTTACGATCGGGATCGCTCATGTCCTTGGCGACGGCCATCGCTTCAGTGGAAAGCGGCGGCGCGGCGGAGCCACCGACCCTTGTCAGGGCATCCTGAACCAGCGGCCGCCATGGCGCGTCCGCCGGCGCCTTGGCGAGCAGTATGCGCCAGATCGCGGCGGCGTCGGCCTGGCGGCCATCCTGTTCGGCGGCGAGCCCGAGGAAATAGTTGGCCCTGGGCTCGTCGGCGTCCTGCGCGACCGCGCGTTCGAACTCGGCCTTGGCCTCCGCTGTGACGACTCCGCCCGCCACCAGTGCAAGGGCCTCGCCGAGATCGGCGCGGCGCTCGGCGCTGTCGCCGGCATAGGTTATGACGTTGCGATAGGCCCCGACTGCGTCTTCGTACCGGCCAAGACGCGCCAGCACCGGCGCCAGCACGGTCCAGCCGCGGGCGTCAGCCGGGTTCTTTTCCAGATGAGCCACGACTTGCGCCACCATATTTTCCAGCGGCTGATTGACGTCAGCGGTGCGGGCGCGGGAGGCCAGCGGGAAATCGCCGAGCCACGGCGATCCGAGCGCGAGGTAGAACATCACGGCCGCGACCGGCAACCCCACCAGCGCCACGACAGCGGAAGCGCGGCGCAGTACGAGATTCGACCGCGCCGGAAGTTCAGGCTGACTATCCGCAGCCAGCAGGCGACGGCCGATTTCGACACGAGCGGCGGCGGACTCCGGGATACCGATCAGGCCGGCGGCGGCATCGCGCTCGATCTCGGCAAGCTGATCCTTGTAGACGGCAGCCTCGCTGCCGCCGGCCGACGCGGAGGCGCTCCGACTCAGCGGCCAGAGCACGGCAAAGATCGCCGCGACCGTCATCAGCGCGAACACAAACCACAGCGTCATCAAGCAGTTCCCGGGCGAAGCGACGCCCTTTTTGCAAAGCGCCGATGCGCCGCTTTACACCACCGGCGGCAAGCCCGGCAATTGACATTTACGGCAGAAAAACCGGCCTATTCTGCCCGCCCGGCAGGAATTCAGGGGAATCCCGCCCTACCCCGCCTTGGTCGCTTTGCGCTCGCCGGTCACGGCGTTTTCCGCCGCCCGGCTCATCAGCGACGCGTAGTCATGGCCGAACAGGATTTCGCAGAAGCGGATCGCCGCCTTGGCCTGCATCTGGCGGAAGACGCGCGCCTGGGGATCGCCGCCGCGCAGCGCCTGCACCAGGCTTTCAGTGGACCGTTCCACATAATGCTGCAGGTCGGAATAGGTCCGCAACGTGACCTCGTTGATGGCGAGCTCGCTGGCATAGGTGCGGCACACCGCGACGAAATCGATCAGGGCCGCGATCTCTTCGACCTCCGCGGTGTCGATCTTCGGCGCGGAAGCGATGTCCTTGTCGGCGCGCTGGCGCAGGATGCGGCGAACCCGGCCGGAAACGCTCTCGATCTCCGACCTCAGCGCATTGGAAATTTCAGCGCGGATCGCCGTGAGCTGGCGGCCCCATGCGGAATCGTTGCGCAGGTCAAGTTCGGTGCGCAGCCCCCGCACGCCGTCGTGCAGGATCTTCAGCGGCTCGCCGACATTGTCGAAATGACCGCGCCTGATGTCAGTACGCACGCAAGCCGTGAGGAACGACAGATCGTGCAACGCGATCGTGACGGCGATGCCGTAGGGCGTGGCGGCGACGCGCAACTCGTCGTCGGATGCCGCCATCTTGATGGCGAGACGGATGATCTGCCAAGGCTGCGCCAGCCGCTGCATGATCAGCGACAGCGCGAACGGCAGCAATTGTGGGGTTTGCAGCGTGGGAACGTTGAGCGCCGCACTCACCGAGGCGATCTGGGATTCGGCGAACACCCGCATCTGGCCCGGCATCCGGGTTCCGAGCGTATCCAGCGTCTCGCGCGCCCGCAGCACGCCGGCGACCGACAGCAAGTCCTCCACGACATTGGGCGGACCGATACGGGAAAGCGGCCGCTGCCTGTCGTCGCCCGCAACGGGCGTGGCGACATTGACGATCGCGTCAGCCGCGGCGAGCTGGAACTTGCGTGCGGCGGCTTCGAGGCCGGCGGTCGAGCCGCTCTGCCTGATCGCGGCGAGCGCGGCTTCGAACTCGCGCGCCGCCTCCGGCGCCCCGTCGCGCTCCAGCCACTGCCAGATCGGGGGCAGCGATGCGCGCCGGATCTGTCCGATCCTGACCGGAAAATTCCCCTCCACCAGAAACGGTTCGAGCGGCGCATACAGCAACCGCGCCGGATCGTCGGTCCGCGGCCGCGCCTCGTCGGCTTCCTTGGTCCAGCGCACCACCTTGC
>CADEDX010000224.1 GCA_902826195.1 uncultured Bradyrhizobium sp.
AAACTGCTGTCCGTCAGTTAGCGAAATTACTGTCCCGTTTTTGCGAAATACGCAGTCAGCGCCCTGGCGGCGCTGCATGCCGAACGTGAGGCGCGACAGAAAGCCGAGGCGAAGGCCGCCAACTGGCAGGCGCAAGCCGCAAATGCGCAGGCGAAACTGTCGGATACCGAGGCGCTGATCGCGCAGCTTGAGCTGCGAATAGAGAAGCTCAAACGCGAGCTGCACGGGCAGCGATCCGAGCGCTCGGCACGCCTGCTTGAGCAGTTGGAGTTGGAACTCGAAGAACTTGTTACCACAGCGAGCGAGGATGAGCTTGCCGCACAGGCCGCAGCGGCGAAGACGCAGAACGTCCGTCCCTTCATGCGCAAGCGACCGGTGCGCAAGCCGTGGCCGGACGATATCGAACACGAGCGCGTCGTTATCGAGGCACCGACGAGCTGTGCCTGCTGCGGTGGATCGCGGCTGGCGAAGGTCGGCGAAGATGTGACCAAGACGCTGGAGGAGATCCCGCGCCGCTTCAAGGTCATCGAGACGGTACGCGAGAAGTTCACCTGCCGCGATTGCGAGAAGATCAGCCAGCCACCGGCGCCGTTCCATGCCACGCCGCGCGGCTTCATCGGCCCACATTTGCTGGCGACCATCCTGTTCGACAAGTTCGGCATGCATATCCCGCTCAATCGCCAGAGCGCGCGCTTCAAGTGCGAGGGGATCGAGCTGTCGCTATCGACGCTGGCCGACCAGGTCGGCCACGGGACCTTCGCCGTCATGCCGCTCTTCCACTTGATCGAACGCCATGTGCTCGCCGCCGAGCGTCTTCATGGCGATGACACCACCATCCGGATCCTGGCAAAGGGAAAGTGCAGGACCGGCCGGATCTGGACGTATGTGCGGGATGACCGGCCGTTTGCCGGGCCTGCGCCGCCTGCGGCAGTCTATTACGCCTCAAGTGATCGACGAGGCGAGCATCCGCAGAAACATCTGGCCGCCTTCGCCGGCATCTTGCAGGCCGACTGCTACAACGGCTTCGAGCCACTGTTTGACCCGCAGAAGAAGGCGCTGCCGATTACACCGGCATTTTGCCTGGCCCATGCGCGGCGGGGCTTCTTCGAGCTAGCTGATATCGATAAAAATGCTCGGGAAGGCAAGAAGGGCAAACCGGTCTCTCCGATTGCGCTAGAAGCGGTCAGGCGCTTCGACGCTCTGTTCGAGATCGAACGCGCCGTCAATGGCCTTAGCGCCGACGAGCGGCGCGTCGTGCGCCAGGAGAAGAGCAAACCCCTTCTCGACGACATGCATTCCTGGTTGCTCCGCGAGCGCGAAACCCTCTCGCGTTCCTCCGACGTCCTGAAGCCGATCAACTACATGCTTAGGCGCTGGGACGGCTTCGCCGGCTTCCTCGACGATGGCAGGATCTGCTTGACCAATAATTGTGCTGAACGCGCACTCAGAGGCATCGCTTTGGGAAGGCGGAACTGGACCTTCGCCGGCAGCGAGCGTGGCGCCGACCGTGCTGCCGTCATGCTGACGATGATCACGACCTGCCGCCTCAACGACGTCGATTCCAAGGCCTGGCTCGCCGACGTCTTGGCCCGTATCGCCGATCATCCCGCATCGCGCCTGCACGAGCTGCTGCCCTGGGAATGGAAGCTCCTGCGTCCGGTCGACAAGACCGCAGATCAGCAGGCTGCCTGACCTAACCCAACACCATCATAGCCCTCGCCGTGGTCGCGCGCATGCGCCTATCAGGCGGCCTTCGTCGCATGCGTACAATGAGGTTCGTCGATGTGCGGCAGCAGCCCATCGTGGTCGACCACGACGCCACGCTAACGTCCAGCCCAAGCGCTGTAGAACAACGTCTCAGCCGAAGCTGTCCCGAACGCGCGTCATGGCGGGGTGCGATCGGTTCTTTACTTTGATCCAATCGCACGTCCGTGCCCGATCGCGCCGGTGCCGGTGCTTTGAGACGATGCCTTCGAGTCGCATGCGGCAGTCCGAGCATGAATGCGACGTCGCAAGCAGTCATCGGCCTGCCATCGACTTCCGCCACGCGGATTGCGGCCAAGACGAACATCGGGAGGTTGACGGCGGGGCTCATCGGAACAGGGCCAGCTGCTGCCCGATCCGCCGACCGGTCTGGCCTTCGATAAATCCCCGCATAGCCTCGGACACCTCGCGACCTTCGGCGGCAATGTGCGTCTCTAATGCGTTCGCCACGTCCTCGGAGGCACCACGTGACCAGCCCTCGATCGGGTTGAAAGCTACAACTCGAAGAACGTTTTCGTACTGTCCGGTCAGCAGATCGTCGATCAGCTTCATGTACGTGATGCCCTCATCTGTTTCCCGGAAAGATGGGCCGGTTCGAAAGTCCTCCAGCACCAGGTAAAAATCCTTGTCCAGACGGTCATTTGGAACAATCGACGGTATACTCATACGCAACACTCCCTCGTCCCGGGCCCAAAATAAAGCGGGAAAGCTGGAAAGCGAATCACTGAGCAATGCGAATCTGCGGTCGTGTCAACCGGATTCGGAAGGCAACAAATGTTGAGCTGGCTCCGCCTGTTTGTCGTCGACGAGCAGTGCCTGATCGGGCAGCCAAACGAATGTTCCGCTATCGTGCATCATCAGTTCCTTCCGCTCGATCAGCAGCTTCAGGCCGGCGCCGTACTCGGCGGGCGAACCGCGGTCGCGGAATAGGAACGGTCCGTTGATCAGCTCGATATAGATCCGCCCTTTCATCACTGGGTCGACTTGCTTGGCGATTTCCAAAAGGCGTTGGGCGGCGGCCTCGGGCTCGGCGTAAGGACGATCAGCAGTTAGTTTCAAAATACGAATCTCAGCATTTCCAATGCCTGGTGAATGGCACGGGAGCGGCCGTCCTGTCATGCCAGTTCGGCACTATGTTCACGGAGCCCGCGGTGCCGCATTCCTTGCAGACGAGGCGTCGACTGATCGTTGACCAAGGCAAATGTTGAGGCAGGGTATCCAGCCGGACGTCGACCATGCGCCGATCGCAAGTGCGGGCCGAGCATTGAATGTTGCAGCCTCCGGCTAATAGTCTCGTTGCATCTTGGTCAATTACCTGAGTTTCTTCGCGTCGACGGGGTTATCTGGCGAGCCTAGGCGGGATCCTGGCGAGCCTATCGGCCTCCCGTGGCCGCGGTTCCTACGCCAACACCCGGCTCGAAGCGATCGGCAGGCGGTTTAACGTCAGCCCAGCTATATAAAGACAATGACATCAGGCCTAAGGGAAGTCCCGCGGCAACGAGGGTGCCGACGCTGCGGAAGACTCTAAACCGTTTTTTTAAGACCGATCAGCAGGCAGCGCAGTTCATCGATCTGGCGCGCAAAGTCTATGGCCTTGGCATTCAGGACTTCCATCGCATGACTGCGATGGCCTTCATTTTCAAGTTCTAAGATCCGGTCGTTAAATGCATTCAGCTCCTTTTGCAGGTGCTGGATTTCGTGTTGAACCGGGAAACGCGAGGAAGGAATTCTGTCGACCTGTTTTCCGGTCTCTGCCCGCATCGCGAACAGGTCGCCGGTTCTCGCCCGCCGAGTGGTCATGGCTTTCGCCGCCTAACGAAAAGAGGACCGCCAATTAAACATCGCTGAAACCTAAGGCCAGAAAATGGCGTCTCCGTGTTGGATTCTCGTCTCGGTATGGCTGTAAAGCTGGTTTGCCAATTGTAACGAACTGTTTGTCACGTAACGGATACGACGCACGTGGACCAGGTGATGTGGCTTCCGATGCTGCGTTCGTAGACAGCGTCCCAATCGCTAACTGTTCTTCTAAGATGCGCTTACCGATATATTCTCGCTCCAAATCTGTCAGGCTGTTCTCGAGCACCTGGCGGTAACGCACAATCTTTCGTTACCGCATGGTAACGTTTTCCTCAAACATGTTGAAAAGGTCGCTTCGGCGCAAATAGGAAAAATTAGTGGAACGCCGTCCTCCAGATCACGTTGTCACGGTCAGGCAAGCTTCGCTGATTGGATGGATGAATGAGGGACTATCGCGTTCTAGAGCTGGGGCCGGAGGGTCATATCACGAGCAAATTCTTCTCCGCTCGAGACGACGAATCTGCAAAGGAACGAGCTCGGGAGGCGGCATCTAGCCAAGATCTCGAGCTTTGGCGCGACGATCGTAAGATTTCCGAATGGCGCGGTCAACGGCCGAGCTGGCTCAAGGTCAGGTGGATATCAAAGCGCGGTTGAATCGATTAGCAACCAAGAGATCGTGCGGAAGGCTGCAGACCGCCAGCCATTGATGGTCCCGGCCATTGATGGTCGAATCGGTCCACTTTCCAGTTTTTCACTTTGCTTTCGCTTTTAAACAAAGCGACCAGCCCGCGAAAAAAAGGCCAACGAGGGCTAGTAGAAATTTATAGGCAATTACCTGAGCTTCCTCGCGTCAACGGGAGCTTCTGGCGAGCTGAGGCCAGATCCTGGAGATGAGATCCTGTCGGCCTGCCGTTCGTGGCGGTTCCTGCACCAACACCCGGGCCGCTTACGGTTCCCTCAGCGGATCATCTTCCGATCCGCTCCCACGATCGAACAGGCCCCGCCGCTCCGACAGGCCCATCGCGGCGTCCAGATGCGCCACCGCGGCGGGTTTGGCGGCGGGCCCTACCATTTTTTTGAGAGAAGCTCGCGTAGCGCAGCCGCATCGAGCATCTGCTCGGCCATCAGCAGTTTCGCGTTCTCCTCCTCCAGCGCTTTCAACCGCTTGGCCTCGGAGACATCCATGCCACCGAATCTGGCCTTCCAGTTGTAGATGGTCGCCTCGGATATCCCGTGCTTGCGAGCCAGGTCGGCCGTCTTCGTCCCGGCCTCATGCTCCTTCAACACAGCAATAATCTACTCTTCCGTGAATCTTGCCCGCTTCATCTGTCCGTCCTTCTTCAGGCCGGACTCTAACTCCATCTAGAGGAAATACTCAGTGGCAGGTCAGTCTGGCTGGTTGTTGGCGTTGAGGAGGTTTGTTGCGAATTTATCTTTGGGCCAGCAGGACCCGACGCCCGCCAGTTGCGCTTGCGCCGCCAGTCCCTCCATCGCTTCCACCTCCACTGCCGCCACCACCTTAAGCAAGCGCGGGGGTTATTGCGCAGGACACCCGCGCTGCCGCGTTCAAGAAAGCGAACTGTCGCTTGTCCATATCTAACTCCTTTCACTTTGTGGCTTGTCCAGCTCTTTAGATCCTCTGCCGTTGGTCGGCGTCATCGACTGGTCGATCGCCATCTTGCGTCAGCAGGCTTTCGCGCAAATCTTGGAGTTGAGCCAATTGTGGATCGCGGCGATCTTAGCCGGCTGAACTCGCTCCAGTTTCAGTTCTTGATCAGAACGTTCGGAAGCAACTTTGCCTGCCTGAACGAATGTGATGGCGGTCTTTTCAGATATTGGCTGCTGAACCATCGAGACACCCTGTTCTGCGCGATTGACGGTATCCGATAAGCCCTTGCTAACGCAATGGTTCCTGCTCCCCTTGCGGCGCATGCGCGAGAAGCATGGCCTGTCCCCTCAGGTGACTCGTGACTCGAAAGCGGACGAAGGTCGCAGCGTCGTATCCATCACTGGACTGATCGTGGGAATGCGGTGACTGAGAGCTGAAGTTTGAAGGCCGAACGAGGCGCCGGCAATATTACGGGTCAAGGCACCGTTGTAGCGCGTCCTCGATCCGCTGGAGCTGATCGAATTTGCGGAATTCTTTGGAGACTCGCTCCTTGCCAGCTAGCCCCATCCGTCGCGACTCCGTTTCGTTCGACAACAATCGGATAACGGCGCGCTCAATGGCCGGAACGTCGGTGCAGTCCACAAGGATCCCGGTCTGCTGATCAGCCACCGCGTCAGGGCAGCCGCCCTGGTTGCCCGCGACGGTTGGTTTGCCACACGCAGCCGCTTCGAGATAGACGATGCCGAAGCCCTCGACTTCTTGCGTCTCCGGATCGGAGCGGCTCACCATTACGTAGACGTCGCACAACGCAAACAGCGCTGGCAGGGTTCTTGTAGGAACATAGTCGACGACCGTCACGCGCTCTCTCACGCCGAGTTCTGACGCGAGCGCAAATATTGTTGCGGGATCACCTTTCCCGACAATGAGGTAGTGAGCATCGGGGGCAGACGCTGCGATCCCAGGAAGCGATCGCACCACCATATCGTGGCCCTTTCGCACATTCAGGCGTGCGAGCGTCAGAATAATTTTTTTTCCGAACAGGCCAAAGCGGGAGCGGAGTGCTTCCACATCTTCGCTTGAGACGTTAAAATATGGAGTAGCATCGATGCCAGGCGATATTGTCAGTACGCGATCGCGAGGCACGCCCAACAATTCGGCTTCGTTAGCAGTGAAGCGGCTGATGCACACGACAGCGCGAGCTTTCCTGAGCGCGATCGACAGCGCGCGACGCACTGGACCGCTGCGGGCTGCGACAAGGTCTTCGCCGAGGGCATGGACAGCATATGGCACGCGCGTCAGGACACAAACCACATAGGCGAGGACGGGCGTCGGATAGCCAAACCCACAAAGCACAATATCAAACTTGCGTCCGGTGCAGAGCACTAACATGCGGGACATCATGGCCATCGAAGAACCGCCCTTGATGTGCCATGAGCCGGCGCGATGAATACGGTAGGACTGCGAAAGGTCAAATTCTTTCGTATCTCCGAGTGCTGCGTAATTCACGGTCAATACTTCAACGTGATGACCGTTGGCGCGCAAATGCTCAACTATATCCTGCAGCAGCCTGGCGCTGCCACTGACGAAGGGGCTGTAGGTAGGGGTTGCAAGCAAGATTCTCATGACTTGTATTTGAGGCCTTCCGGTGTTTCGTAAATCGCAATAGACCTCATAGGCAGATAAGCCGCAACATTAGCAACCTCTCAAAAGTTCGGCGTCGATAATTATGACGACTAGTTGCAATGGTGATCCAAAGCATTTTTGCGCGCTCATGTATTCTACTCTGCTGAAGCGCGATGCAGGAAAAGGTGGGCGCCGAGGAGCCTCCTTTGGATAGACAATCGAGTGTGTTTCCAGTAAATCTGGAAGTGGCAGAAGCCAAAATGAACTTATTCTGCTTCCTTTGAGCGCAATGGCGCGCGCAGCTCGAGCGGTGGGGACCCGTGGCAAAGACCAGTCGAGCGATGATTGGAATGAGGAACTCGGGCGGTTTCGGTTTATGACGACGCTGGGCCGATATCGAATAGCCGCCGGACCTCGCGGGCCAAGGGCGTCGAGGACTATCTATGACGATTGATCCCACCGCGCGCGTAGAAGATGGGGCCGTGATCGGCGAGGACACGTCGGTTGGTCCCTATTGCATCATCGGGCGCAACGTTATCATCGGTGCGAGTTGCAAACTGATCGCGCAAGTTCATATCACTGCGCAGACCACGATCGGCGCCGGCTGTACGATCTATCCGTTTGTCTCACTCGGTACCCCGCCGCAATCGCTTAGCTACAAGGGTGAACTGACCCGGCTCGAGATCGGGGCGGGCTGCACCATCCGCGAATCCGTCACCATGAACGCCGGCACTGTTGCCGGCGGCGGCGTTACTCGTGTAGGTGATCGCGGCTACTTCATGAATCGCAGTCATGTAGGTCACGACTGCAAGGTCGGCAACGACGTGATCTTCGCAACGTCGGCGACTGTAGGAGGCCATTGCGAGGTCGGAGATTTTGCTTTTTTAGGAAGGCTAACTGCGGCCCACCAATTCGTTCGCATTGGCGCGCAAGCGATGATCGAGGCGACAAGCTGTGCGCGTGCGGATGTTATCCCGTTTGGTCTGGCAACCGGTCAGTCGGCTAGCCTCGCCGGTCTCAACATTGGCGAAATGAAACGCCGCAAATTCACCAGCGAACGTCTCACGCTCGTACAAGCGTTTTATCAAGAACTGTTCCACGGCCCCGGCATTTTTGCTGAGCGCCTAAACCAGTCGCGGCATCAACTGGATGCCGACCCAGCGATTGCGGAGATTCTGGCATTCATCGATGCCGACCGGCATCGCTCGCTGTGTCAACCGACGAAGCCGACTGCCTTAAAGGTAGGAGGATCTGCTCGCGGGCTGAATCCCAGGATACGGACCGCGCAGTGAGCGTCAATGGTTTCGAATTGCGTGCCAGCAGCAGCCCATTGATGCCGTAGAAGCAAACACTGACGCTGGCCTTGGTTGCAGGTTTCTCTAACGTAACGTCTCCGAACGCGATGTCCTGCGGCCACTCTGATGCAGGATAATAAGACTGGTCTACCATCGGGGGTTATATAGCAACGAGCACTCGAACAACGATGGTGTTACATCGTCGGCGCCAACTGTGAGGACAAAGGCGGAACAAGAAATTGCCGTGCAACTGCCAAGGCGCCATTCTCGTCCGTTTCGAGCGCGAGTTTTTGGGCGAGCATCACGTCGCCTGGCACGAGATTGCCGTCCGGAACGAAGCACCAGCCCGTGCGCGGCCGGCCATCCCCATCGAGCTCGATAACGTTCGTGCTCATGCCGTATTGTATGCGGTAGGACGTGCCACTATCGCAACCACTGACCTCGAAAAAATTGTAGTAATCAAGCTCGTCCCGCTGCTGCGGCGATAGCCACTTGCGCAAGAGCGCGCAAGAGAATGACGCCGAGGGCTGCCCGGCTTTGAGCCCGCCCGCGCCGTCGGCTCTGCGCTGTCCTCACCACGCGGATCAGATGGACGAATGCGCGGCCAACCCAGATCGCCGGGACCATCCGCCAAATGCCCATGGCTGTTGTCAGCCGCCGACCAGCCGTGGAAAGAATACCGTCTCCTCCGCGTTCGGATCAAACGAACGCACGAGGGAGACGCCGCCATCGGCTTGCCGAACCGCGGCGGTGAAGCCATCACCCGTCAAAACCTTGAAGCGGCGTTCGGCCTCGGCCAGCGCCTTCGCATCGCTTGCATCGAAATGATGACGGGAGTCGCCTAAATGATCCATGACGATCTGCGTAGCCATAGAAGAATCTCCACTGTCAGGGTTTCTCTTCCAGCCCGTAGCAAGTCTAATCAAAATTCGGTGCGACGTATGTTCAAAAATGTGGCATTCCGTGCCCCGCCACGAAACGCCTGACCTTGGTCTCGTGACGGCGCGCGCAGGCGCACCTGGTAATTCAGGGACGGCGATGGCAACAGCATCCGTTTTCAGGCTGCCAGTCCGGTGCGGATAAAGATATCCATGATCACTCGTCGGATGACTGTTGGTGGCCACTACGACGAGATTTCCGGGGGGAGGCGGCAGTTATTCGGTCTCGACCCCCACACATCGACTTCCGCTGTGACCGCGGAAGCGGCCATGAGCAGTACCGCCGCGAAGATACCAGGACCGAGCAGCATGATCGTACTCCTTGATACATCTGGCATGTTGCGCCTTAAAGGTCTGCTCGATCATGGCAGATTACTTTGCGCGCAATTCGTTGGATTGGCTTCGTCTTATGGTTAGTTCCGCTTCGCTTACCAATTCACGGTACAATTTTGCCCGGTTTCGGCAGGTCGCACGAGTGTCGTTGTCCATTGCAAACTCAGCTGCATGTTCGCACTCGACAGCCTTGTTTCGAAGTACTTCAATATCCGCACGGATAGAGCGCATAAATCGACCTCGGGGATATGGAAAACGATTTGTTCGAATGGGCGTACGTTATCGTACTTTCGCGACGCGAAGATGAAACCTCTTTCACGAAAAGGGGAAGCGCAATTCTCGAGTTAGATATGCTGTGCCTGTGGCGACCATCCAGATAGGGCGACGTATAGTTGCGTGGCCGCTTGGCGAAGCCGATGATTGCCCGTTTTGGCTGAGATACAGTTGCTCGGCGAATCAACTTTGAGATGTTACCCGGCGTCAACGCGGACATGGCGCGCCATCAGTTCGGCCTTCAGCTTCTCGAGCCCCTTCACGTCCGGGAGCTTGGCCAGTCG
>CADEDX010000225.1 GCA_902826195.1 uncultured Bradyrhizobium sp.
TTGCCGAACTTGCGCGCCTTCGTTCGCTCCGCGGTTGATATCCGCAACATCGATGTCGAGGCGGCATCCGCGGCGGGCGTCCTGGTCACGCGTGCCGGCCCGGGGTTCGTACAATCGGTCGCCGAACTCGCGCTCGGCTTCATGGTCGATCTGGCGCGCGGCGTTTCGCGCGCCACTGCGGACTACCATGCCGCGCGTAAGCCCGAAATCATCATGGGCCGGCAACTTGCCGGCAGCCGCCTCGGCATCATCGGCTATGGCAGCATTGGCCGTGATCTGGCTGAGATAGCCAGGGTATTGGGCATGGAAATTCTGATCGCCGATCCCTTCGCGACCGTCGGCGAGCAGGGATTTCAGCACGTGCAGCTCGACGATCTGCTTGTTCGATCCGATTTTGTCGTCTGTCTTGCGGTCGCCAACGAGCAAACCGAGAACCTGATCGGGCAGGCGGCGCTGGCGCGCATGCAGGAGCACGCCTTCTTCATCAACCTGTCGCGCGGCAATCTCGTCGACGAACTGGCGCTGGCGGCAGCTTTGCGCGAGAACCGCATCGCCGGCGCCGCGATGGATGTCGGCCGCGCGCCGGATCAGATGCCGTCACCGGAACTGGCAAGACTGCCGAACGTCATCGCGACGCCGCATATCGGCGGACTTACGCCGCCGGCGATCGAGAGCCAGTCGCTGGAGACCGTCCGGCAGGTCGAGAAGATCATCGCGGGCGAGGCGCCGGTCGGCGCCGTCAACGCCAATCGCTGGTCGCGCCGTCCATGAACAATGACCTGCCATGTGCTTATGACCGCTGGACAAGTTTGCTGGGTCAGGCTCAAACTTGATTATCAAACCCGGGCCATGAGCCGGGGAGAACGACGCGGACGCCTGCAGCCAATGACGGGCGCCGCATAGGGAACAGGAAGCGCATCACATGGCCATTTCACGTCGTGACGTTTTGTTGGGCAGCGCCGGTGCCGCGGGCACCGCAGCATTTTCATTTCCAGTCCCTGCCATTGCCCAGTCGGAGCCGGTCAAGGTCGGCTGCCTCGCCGCGATGACCGGGCCGAGTTCGGCGCCGACCATCGGCTTCAACCGCGGCGTGACGTTCGCCGTCGAGGCGATCAATGCCGCGGGTGGCATCAAGGGCCGCAAACTTGAACTCTTCATTCGCGACACCCAGGGCGACCCGACCAAGGCGGTGAACGCCACGCAGGAGCTGATCAGCCAGGCCAAGGTCCATGCCATCTGGGGCCCGCTCAATTCCGGCGAGGCGCTGGCGACAACGCCGATCATGGCGCGCGCCAAGATGCCGGACATTCATCCATGCGTCGTCGAGAGCCTGATCGACACCACAAAATTTCCGAACGCGTTCCGCATGGCGCCCTCGAACAGCCAGTGGGATGACGCCGTCCGGAATTATTGCCTCAACATTCTCAAGGCGAAGAAGATCGCCGTGATCGGCGACACCACCGGCTATGGCGTGACCGCGGTTGGCGCGTCGGTGGCGGCATTCAAGAAGGATGGCGCTGACGTCGTATATCAGGCCAATGTCGATTCAACCCAGCCCGACATGACGCCGGACATGCTGCGCGCCAAGAACGCCGGTGCCGAAGCGATCGTGGTATGGAGCGTTTCAACCGGTATGGAAGCGCGCATGTTCAACGTTCGCGCTGTAATGAACTGGGATGTCCCGTTCGTCGGCCATCCTTCGATGTCTTCCGGCGAGATCGCTGGCCTCGTCGAAAAGCCCGCCAACTGGAAAAAAGTCTACGCCATCGGTTACAAGAGCTGCAGCTACGACGCGGCCGGAAAGCTGCCGCCGAAGAGCGAGGACCTCGTCGCGCGTCTGGCCAAGGCCAACGTGGTGATGAACGACACGCTGCTGTGGTGGATCGCCGGCGGCATTGATGCAATCGAGCTGATCGCCAAGGCCGTCGCCGAAAGTGGATCGACCGACAGCGCCGCGATCATCGCCTACTGGAACACGCTGTCGAAATATCCCGGCTATTTCGGCAATTACAGCTTCTCGCCCACGCAACATAATGGCTATCCGACCGAGGAAATCGTGATGTCGGAAGCCTCCACCGCCAAGAACGGCACGTTTGCCCTGGCGCCGGGATATACGTGAGCGACGGAAGAGGGCGCTAGCGCATGCTCGCCTCGATCATCGCTTCCGGACTGGCGGCGGGCGCGATCTACGCGCTCGTCGGCGTCACCTACAACACCATGTTCTCGACTTCGCGGGTGATGAGCTTCACCGCGGGGCAGCTTGCGATGCTGGGCGGCGTGTTCGGCTCGCTGTTCACCCTCAAGCTGGGCCTGCCGATTGTTGTCGGCTTCCTGCTGACGCTGGTCTGTTGCGCCATCATCGGCATCATCACCGAATTCGTTGCGGTGCGGCCGGTGTTGAAAAGCCTCGACCAGCACTTATACGTGCTCTCGACATTGGCGGTGGCGCTGATGATCCAGCAGGTCTCGGCGATCAAATGGGGCACCGAGCCGCAGCCGTTTCCGCGGCTGTTCGGCATCGGCAGTGGTGTCTGGGACGAAAAGTTCTGGCTGCCGGTTGTCGCCTGCGCGATCACGATTGTTGCCCTGGAATATCTCTATCGCCGTACCCTGGTCGGCCGCGCCTTCGTTGCCATCGCGGAGGATAATTTCGCGGCGCGCGCGCTCGGCCTGCCCGAGCGTAATCTGCGCGTCGCCAGTTACGCGCTGGCAGGCGTGATCGGCGGCGTCGCCGGATATTCCGGCGGCGAATTGATGCTGGCGTTCTTCGCCAACGGCGCGCTGTTGAATTTCTACGGCTTCGTGCCGGTGGCGCTCGGCGGGCTCGGCAACAACCGCGGCGCCATCGTTGGTGGACTGGCGCTCGGCCTGTTCCAGCAGGCGGCGAACTTTCTGGTCGGCGGCATCTTCTCGTCGGTCGCGGTCTTCACGCTGTTCATCGTGGTCCTGCTGGCGGCGCCGCAAGGCCTGTTCGGCAGCTCGACGGCTCGGAGGGTGTGATGACCACGGTCACCGCCGCGCCGGCGCATCACGACTCCGGCACCTTTCGCGCGGCGCTGCCGCATATCGCGCCGTTCCTCGGCATCCTTGTGCTGGCGGTCATACTGCCGTTCGTCAGCAACGACTACTGGGTGCTGATCGGGACGCGGGCGGCGATTTACTGGGTGCTGGTTTCCGGCCTGAACCTGGTGGTCGGTTTCGCCGGGCATCTGGCGATCGGCTACGTCGCGCTGCTGACGCTCGGCGCCTATACCACCAGCGTGCTGGTGGCGGGCAATGTGATGCCGCCGGTTCCGGTATTCGCTGCGCTGCCGATCGCCGGCGCCGTCGGCGCTGTGTTCGGCGTCATCGTCGGTCTGCCGGCGCTGCGGCTGCGCACCTTCTATTTCGCGATGTCGACGCTCGGCTTTGCCACGATCGTGACGCAGATCGCGCTGGCGTGGCAGAGCGTCACCGGCGGCGGCATCGGCATTGTCGGCCCGGAGTTTCCGGCGCCGTTCAACACGGCGTGGGGATTTTATTTTCTTTGCATCTGCTTTGGGGTCGTCACCACCTGGATGAGCGCGAACATCGCCCGCAGTCGCTTCGGCCGTGCGCTGATCGCGGTGCGCGACGCTGAGGTGGCGGCCGAGGCCACCGGCATTTCCAAGCCAAAAATGCTGATCGCGATCTTCCTGTTCGCCGGCGCGCTGGCCGCCATCGCCGGCGGATTGTTCGCAACGCTCCAGACCTACATCACGCCCGACGCCTTCACGTTCGACCTTTCCGTGCTGTTTTTCATCGCGATCCTGATCGGCGGCCGCGGCTCGATCCTGGGGCCGATGCTCGGCACCATCATCCTGACCATCCTGCCGGAGATCGCAGCCCCCCTGGCGGCGTGGTCGACGTTCCTCTACGCGGTGCTGCTGCTGTTGATCGTGCTTGTCATGCCGGGCGGCATCGCCGCGCTGCTGGATTTTCGCAACCGCCGTCCGCTCGCCAGCAACCGCGCCATCGTGCCGCGGCCGGCCGCACTGGCCGATATCGTGCGCAAGCGCACCGGCGGCAGTCACTTGAAGCTGCGCGGCATCGCGCTGAGCTTCGGCAATGTCCGCGCCATCGACGGCCTCGACCTCGACGTCGCGCCTGGTGAGATCCACGGGCTGATTGGCCCCAACGGCAGCGGCAAGACCACGACGCTCAACGTGATCTCGGGCTACTACGCCGCCGAAGCCGGAAGCATGACCCTCGGCGACGATGCGCTGCCGCCCGGCGAACCGACCTTGCGCGCCCATCGCGGCATCGCGCGCACATTCCAGACCCCGCGCGTGATCGGCGAGGCGTCGGTGCTGCAGAACGTCATGATCGGCGGCTCGATCGAGGGCCGGGCGAGCTTTGTCGAATCGATGTTGGCGCTACCGCGCAACGCCTGGGACGAACGGATGCTGGCGGCCAAGGCGCGCGCGCTGCTCGGCGTCGTCGGGCTGGAATCGCTGGCGGAAGTGCGAACCGACCGGCTGCAGCATAGTGAACTGCGCTTCATCGAGATCGCCCGCGCGCTGATGCTCGATCCGGATTTCCTCCTGCTGGACGAGCCCGCCGCCGGCCTCTCCAATGACGAGATCGAACGGCTGGCCGTGTTGATCAAGGCGATCTGCGCCCGCGGCACCGGCGTGCTGCTGGTCGAGCACCATGCCGATCTGATCTTCGACATCTGCCATCAGGTCACCGTGCTCAATCTCGGCCGCACGCTGGCCGCCGGCACGCCGGCCGAAATTCGCGTTCACAAGGAGGTCGTCAGTGCTTACCTCGGCGGCTGAACCCCTGCTTGCGGTGCAGGCACTCGAATCCGGCTACGGCAAGATCCGCGTGCTGCACGGCATCGACATCGAGATCGCCGCCGGCGAAGTGGTGGCCTTGCTCGGCCCCAACGGCGCCGGCAAGACGACGCTCTTGCGCGCGCTGTCGGGATTGCTGCCGGTCACGTCGGGGCAGGTGCGTTTTGCCGGTCGCGACATGACCAACGCGACGCCGCGCGAGGCGGGGCGCGCCGGCCTGGTGCATGTGATCGAGGGCCATCGCGTGTTCACGCAGATTTCCGTCACCGACAATCTCCTGATCGCCGGCTACGACCTGCCGCGCGGCGAACGCGCCGGCCGCGTCGAGGAAGCCCTGTCGTACTTCCCGGAGATCGCCGAGAAACGCCACGAGCGCGGCGGCGCGCTCTCAGGCGGGCAACAACAAATGTTGACCGTCGCGCAGGGCCTGGTGCGGCGTCCGCGGCTGCTGATGCTCGACGAACCCTCGGCCGGCCTGTCGCCGGTCCTGGTCGATCGCGTCCTCAACGTCATCGACCAGCTGCGCAAGCAGGGCACCGCGGTGCTGCTGGTCGAACAATTACTCGAGAAAGCGCTCGCCGCCGCCGATCGCGTCTACGCGCTGGTGCAAGGCAATATCGTGCTGCAAGCGCCGACCAGCGAAAGCAATCTGCCGCAGCGGCTCGAGCGGGCGTATTTCGGCCACGAGAGCCATGCGTCGGTAGTGGGGTGAGGGCGGCGAGACGGGAAACTCAGCGGAGAAATACCAAGTCTCAGCTGCGCAATCGCGCGCCTATATGTTGGCGTGCGTATTGCCGCAGGCTAGTTGCGATTATGGCCAACGATGCCAGCGCTTATTGTTTCTTGGAGGCAGTTCGACTCTGCCGGCACCAATACGCTCATTCGGCGTCGGCGTCGCCGGGATTGGCCAAGTATCATTCGTCGCTGCATAGTATTGCACGGCCGCACGGTCGCTAGGGAGCCCTGAGGTCATCCACCGCGCGATCAAGCGGGTAATCTGCGGGGCGGCGACGCTCGTTCCATTCATCGCAACGACCGATCCGGTGCGAGTGCCGGCACCTAGGACGCCGTGCAGCGCCGCAGAATCATCAGCCACGGCAGCAGCGTCCGGGCCGCTTCGCCGGGGAGCAACCTTGGGGGGTGTCGCAACCGGGCCGGCCCCCGAGTACCGACTGGGGCGACAGTCGCTCCGACGGAAGCCGCCGATGACGATGGCCCGTTGCTCGGTCGCGAGCGCGCTGATGGAGCCTCTTCTCCTGATATCGCTGGGACCAATGCCGGGATCGGGGCCGGTATCCTCTTCTTGCGGCCGTCCCGCTATGTCAAAGCGTTGATAGGTGTCATCGTCGAATCTCGATTGTCGCCCCCATAGTGGATAACCCAAGGGGGTATCGCCACGTTGCACCCACGCGTCAACCGATACAGCGCCTCCTTTGTTCTTGATCTCAATCAGCCAAGTTCCCGAGGGGGCGGTCGGGACACCTGTCGTTATCGCGACTGTCGGCGTCACCGAAACCAATATGTTTGGTCTTGTCGTCAGATTCACCGAACTGACGCTGAAGCGGACATTCTGGTTTCCTGACGGCGGCCAAGCGTTTCCTGGCTTGACCCAAGGCGAGCGTTCGCCAGTGGGGGACGTTAGGCGCACCTCGACCTTCGGGCGCTTTTGATCCGCAGCCAGCTCCGGCAGCCAGATCTCGACAAAGGAGAGAGCCTTGTTATCCGGCTGGATGCGCCAGCGCAATTTTTTGTTCGATCCACCTGACGACGATTTCGCAGTGAGGTCAAAGCACGAATGGCATCGCGCCAAGTAATGATTGCCGGCTGGTAGAACGACGCGCAACGGCGCCGCGCGAGCTCCAATCAACTGGTCAATAGATCTTTCGAGCGGGCCGGTGCCGTCGTGAGGTCCGGCGATTGTCCCATAGCTTAGATTGATCACTATCGGAAACGGTGCCAAGCCTTCTCGCGCAGCGATCTCGTCCGCTCGGGCAATAATATAACACATCGCATAGTGAGCTGGACCGGTAAGAAATGCCCCCGAAGTCTCTTCCGTCACCCACTTAGGTAACTGAACTCCGATAAGATAAGGAGAATCCGCGTCCACCTCGTTTGGATCGAGTCCGCAGGCGAGATCCATTACGTGAGTGCCGTGCTTGGCGCGACGTGCTACGAGGTTTTGTCGTGCCACAGCGTACACGTGATCTTCTTCCGCGCTGCCGGGGGCCCCCAGCAAGCCGTTGATGTCGCCGTCGGTTAGTTCGAGACCCGGTCCCGGCGCCGCTAGTGTTCTATCATCCTGATTGAAGAAATATTTGAACCGTGTATTACCGTTTTTCAGGCGAAATCGCTCGTGCGCGAAGGCCAAACCGTCGTCTATAACGCCTACCACTACCTTTTGATGAGTAGTCGCCTCAGTAGTTGTCTGTTCGACGTCCATGGAAGTTGCTTCAAGCTTCCCCGATGAGTGGCCCTTGACCTCGGGCATTTCGATCGGTGTGCAAAGCTCGATTGCCTTGATTTCTTTGGCCAACGTCATGAGCCGAGTAAAGATTCTGGGGCCTGGATCGCTCGGCTCTTCTTCCGTGACAAGCGTTTGGAGCGCTTTGCGGCTCATTATGGCCATACAGAAAGTGATGTCTTTTTCGCTCAGGCTGTGAGGAGCCGTTCGATAGATGTCCGGCACTGAAATGAAGTCATCGGCTTTCAATTCTTTCGCCATGGCCAAAAAGGAATTTGCCGGCTGGTTGAGCTCGAGGAATACTCTGAACCATTTTCCGCTCAGATATGCGAATTGAGTGGTGACGGCCCACTCGAGATAGGGAGAAGTCAGATTCTCATTTCCGAGCATTGAAAGACTCCAACATGCATGGAGCAAATTGCGTGAGCGGCGATCTGGCTAGGTCCACTCCATGTGTGCCTCGTTCCAGAGCCATTCGAGAATGGGCGACTTAGCCGGTGGCTGCGACGGCAGTAGGTCGACATATAGAGGATCAACGTAAGGATCCATTGTCTCCTTGTCGTAGGTCGGGTCATAGGAAAAATGGTTAAAGAAGAAGTCCTGGTCTTTCGGAAATCGTTCACCGTCGAACCGCCAGGCGTCAAACTGTGAGCCGCCAACTGCTCGTTGGATGAAATAGCGTGCGAGCGTCAGCCCAAGCACCTGACCCGCTGCCGTATCGATTGGGAAGTGAACGCCTGCAACCGTTCGGTTCACGGCGATGCGGGCTGCCTGGCGCATCAATTGTGCTCCAAGCTCAACGTTATTTCTGTCGCATATTTCCCAGAGTAAGCGGGCAACCATGAAATTCTCGGTGGCATGCCCGCTCGGGAATGAGCCGTGTCCCGGTGTAAGGATGATCGGTTGCACTTGAGGCGAAAGCTCGTTTGGACGACGGCATGCGAGCGCATGCTTCACACGCATTTCCACGAAATTGGCGAATCTGAGCGCCGCATCGATCAGTTCAATGGTCTTCCTTGTCCGGTCAGGGTGAAGAGAGACGACCGAACTCCACATCGCGTATTGAGGGCCTAGCTCGCACAATATCTCTGATGCTCGATCCTCTCGTAGATCTGAATACTGGTCGAGAAACTCAAGCTGCGCCTTGAATATCTCCTTGGTGGGGCGGATGAAGGTAATGATTCTGTTAGAAGTGACGGTGGGCGTCGGGTCGGCGGTGCCTGGCGTGACATCAAAATGCCAGATGGTCACGGATGCATCAGTTGATGCCTTCGTTACTTGGTTGCCGTGGTCTAGGTAGGTGAACGTTTCCGAATGTTTGGTGAAATGCAGGTAGGAGAGCAACTCGAAGTCAATGATCGCCGCTCTAACCCACGGTTCCCACGCGCTCAGATTTTTTACGTCGTTTAGGGGGCGTTGCTTAGGGGTAATAGTCTGCTTTTGCCAACTCCCGACGATGCCGTCGCGATGCTTGATCAAAGCATCGGCGACGATCGGCGAGCCGTATCCTCCGTAGGATGCTCCGCCAGCTCCGCCAGCCCCACCAGCCCCACCAGCCCCACCAGCCCCACCGGCGCCACCAGCGCCGCCAGCCCCGCCCAATAGACTTGCGCCGCCTGCTCCGCCTTCAGGGCCCATCGTAGCCATCGTCCGTCCTCCTGTTATGCTATTGAGGCACGCCCGCTCCTTGCAATGCCTTCGCCCAAATCTTGCCGGTTTCGAATCCGCTGCTGGGGTGGCGTTCCCGGTATCCCGAAATCGTGAGGGTCGGTTCAAGCTTCAGCAATTCGCTCACAGTCCTACGGGCATCTTCGTGCAATCCGAGTTGCCATTGCGAGATCGCGAGCGCACGAAACGTCGAGGTATGAGTGCGGTTTGCGCGCAGCGATCGTTTTGCAAGCTCGATAGCTCGCTTGTAATTTTCGGCGGAAAGGGCCGCGGTCGCAGCGAGTGAATCATAGAAGTATCGATGCGGATCCAGCGGCGAGAGCTTCAACGCGCGTTGCGTGTGCTCTGTCGCAGTCTTTCCATCACCTTTGAATGCGTGAAGGGTTCCCTTTAGTAGCCATGCCATCGCGTCATTCGGATTTACCTGCAGTGCGAGATCGTACTGTCCTTCGGCGATATCAAGCCGCTGTAAGAGGTTCGTATGAACAAAGCCGGACGTCGTTAGCGCGAGCGAGCATTGTGGGTCGGCATCGAGTGCCCGTCGCGCACTGTCCAGAGCCAGTTGGGTGTCCACTGCTGGGTCGTCGGACCAACCTTGCTGGATCCTCAAGACGTACCATTTCGCTAACCACGCCCACGGTATTGCTTGTCGAGGAATGCGTTCGGTCAGCGCCTGCAACATTTGCCGGGATCGATCGAAGTCCTGCGGGGAAAGTCGATGCATTAGAGCGATCGCGCCCATGAGCAAGGTATAGCTCTGCAAAGTCGGCAACGGCTGCGATTGGGCTTGACGAAGCTCACGAGCCATCACCGCCATACTGACGCCGGTGACAATGCTTCCAGCGACACCATCTTTGCCGCTGATCAGAGCATGCGCGTTGCCTTCGAAAGTTTCGGACCAGACGATGGTGCCTTGCTCGGATGCTGTCAGCTCGACATTCAGGCGCAGCTTGCTTCCAGA
>CADEDX010000226.1 GCA_902826195.1 uncultured Bradyrhizobium sp.
GCACCCCGTCGACCCACATCTTTCTCCCTTCGCCGCCGGCGATGGCCTCCCCTCTGCCCGTCTCCCGCGCGGCCGTGACTTCGACCATCACGGTGTTCCTGGCGATCGTCGCCTTCGGGCAATTGCTCGCCGGTCCGTTGTCGGACCGGCTCGGGCGGCGAATGCCGATCCTGATCGGATTGTGCCTCTTCGTGCTGGGCACGATGTGGTGCGCCGTCGCCGGCGACTTGCCGGGCCTGTTGATCGGTCGGTCGATACAGGCGGCCGGCGCCTGTATCTTTAACGTGCTCGCGCGCGCCATCACCCGCGATCTGTTCGATGGCCAGGAGCTTGCCGGCACGATGGCGGCGATCACGATCGCGACGGCGGCGGCGCCCGGGTTTTCGCCGCTTCTCGGCAGCGCGCTCGATCATTTGTTGGCTGGCGCGCCGAATTCGCCTTTGTCGCGGCCTTTGCCATCGGCGCCGGAGCGGCCTATGTGGCGTTCGTCGGCGAGACCAGCCGGCCTCCGACCGTTTCGTACGTCCGCTCGGGATCGCCGCCACCTATCTCGGGCTCCTGCGCGACGAACGGTTCGCGGCGCCGGCCAGGACTGCCGGTCTGATGATGGCCGGCCTGTTCGCGGTGTTCTCCGCCGCGCCGCGCGTGCTGCTCGAAGGATTTGGCTTCTCGCCGGTGATGCTGGGTCTGCTGTTCGCGGGCGTCGTCTTCCTGGTGTTCGGCGCAGGGATGCTGGCGCCCAGACTCTCGGCACGGTTCGGTCTCCATCGCGCAACCCTGATCGGGCTGGTGACGGCCGCTCTTGGCGGCATCGCGCTGCTGCTCGCGGTCCTGCTCGCGAGGAATGCACTGCCGCCGTTTCTCGCTGCCACATCCATCTTCCTGTTCGGACTGGGGATTGTGAGCCCGCTGTCGAGTACGGCAGCGCTATCGCCGTTTGCGGACAGGGCCGGCGCGGTCGCCGCCCTGTTCGGCTTCGCGCAAATGCCGGCGCGGCATGCGGCGCAACGCTGGCCGCCGTCCTTGCCACCGATCCGGCGATAGGGCTTGGAATTGTATTGGCCCTGACGTCGCTTCCCGCGCTGCTCCTGCATAATCTAAAAAAAAGATAATTAATACAATATCTTAGATCAGATTTCGGTCAGGGCTTGTCTACTTTGCATGGGGTTGTTTTCGATGTTTTGAGTCTAGTGCCGCACCACCAGCACCGAGCACTTGGCATAGCGCACGACATGGCCGGCATTGGAGCCGAGGAAATAGGTCCGCATCGCCGGCCGGTGCGAGGTCATCACGATCAGGTCGGCCTTGATCGCCTCGGCCTCTTCCAGGATCTCGTGATAGATGCCGCCCTGCCGCACCGCGATAGAGATGCGGGCGGCGTCGATGCCGGACTCCTTGGCCACGATCGCGAGCGCCTCTTCCGACGCCGCGCGCTGCTGGGCGTCGAAATCGGCCGGCACGTATTCGGCCAGCATCGGCGGCGTCATCGGCTGCACGTTGAGCAGGCGCACCTTGCCGTTCCAGGTCTGCGACAGTGTCGCAGCGGTGGCGATGGCGGGCTTGGTCAGATCGGTGTCGGCGAGATCGATCGGCACGAGAATGGACTTGAACATCGGCGCCTCCTGCTTTCCGCCCATGCGGGCCTGGTTTGTCAGGATCGGGGGCTAGCTTCTTGTTGCCTTGGCGTGTTTTGTTTTGCGCAAACTTGTTCTCAATTCACTTGAAAGCACGTCGTCCAGCGTAGCACCGCAGGACGAAGCTGTCGGCGCGCCTCAATCGTCCAGCGCCTGCCTTAATAGTTTCGGGCTGGTGAAGCGCACCAGTTCGCCGCGGCGGAAGGCGACCTCGTTCCAGTCGTCGATCGCAAAATCGAGGATGGCGAGGCCGGCGGTTGGCAGATTGTCTTCCAGTGCTTTCTTCGCCGCCGCGTCGCCGCTGCCTGCGAGCATCAGCGCCAGCTCATGCATGCCGGGATTGTGCCCGATCAGCATCAATTGCGCGGGTTCGGTGGCCGAGGCCATCCGGATGATTCGCAACAGCTGCGCCGGCTCGGCGCCGTAGATTTCGTCGAGCCATTCGACCTGCGGCGGGGAAGCCTGTTCCCGCGCCGCCTGCATCGCATCGCCCGCGATCTCCCAGGTCTGCCGGGCCCGCACTGCGGTCGATACCTTGACGGCGTCGGGCAGCGGCGGATGCCGGCCGATCCAGGTTCCGACCGCGGCGGCGTCCAGCCGGCCGCGCTCGTCGAGCCGGCGGTCGTGGTCATGGCCCGACGGCGCGTCGTGTTCGGTTTTGGCGTGACGCAGCAGCATCAAACGGCGCATGGGCGCGATCTCGATTCGGTCTTAGTCTGGACTAATCTACAAGCTCATGTCCCGGATATGGTGACAAGCGCCGCAGCGGTCCGTAAGAAACGCCATGCCCGAGACTTTCACAAGTGCGACCAACGGCCTCGATGACGCGCCTTTTCGCTCGCGCCTGTCTTTCGACCTGGATGTTGACATTTGCGTGGTCGGCGCGGGGCTTGCCGGGCTGACGGTCGCGCTGGAAGCCGCGCGGCTCGGCGCCAGCGTGGCGGTGCTGGAAGGCCGGCATGTCGGCTGGAACGCGTCCGGCCATCAGCTCGGTACCGTGATGCCGGGCTTTGGCCTGCCGATCGGCGAACTGATCGAGCGCGTCGGCCTGGAGGATGCGCGCGAATTGTTGGCGCTGTCGAAAGAGGGCGCCGATTACGTTCGCGCCACCGCCACCGAGGAGGCGATGCCGGGCATCGCGCTGACCGAGGGCGCGCTGGAAGTCTCCAATGTCGACGCCGGCGACACGCTGATCAGCCGGCTGCAGACGCTGAGCGAGGATTTCGCGACCGAGGTCGAGGGCTGGCAGGTCGATCGCGTTCGCGATCAGCTCAAGACCGGGCGCTATTTCCACGGCATCCACTATCCGCGCGCCTTCCAGATCGACGGCCGCAAATATGTCCACGGTCTGGCCGCGCTGGCGCGGCGGGCGGGCGCGCGGATTTTTGAGGATACGCCGGTCGTCAGCATCGATCCCTCGGGGATTCGCAAGCGCATCGTGACGCCGTCGGCGCGGCTGCGCGCCTCGCATATCGTGCTGGCCGGCAATGTCCATCTCGGCGCCACGCTGCCCCGTCTGTCGGAGACGCTGCTGCCGGTGTGGCGCTACGCCGCGCTCACCGAGCCGCTCGGCGAGCGGCTGGGCGAGGTGATCGCGTTCAAGGGATCGGTCGCCGACAGCGACGGCATCGATCATTTCCGCATCGTCGACGGCGACCGGCTGCTATGGGCCAGTCCGGAAACCACCTGGGAAGCGCGGCCGCGCCGTTTCGGGCCAGCCATCCAGCGCCGCATCGCCACGACCTTTCCCCAGCTCGGCAAGGTCGCGATTTCGGATGTTTTCGGCGGCGCGGTTGGGCTGACCGTGCACGGCATGCCGCAGATCGGCCAGTTGCGCAAAGGGCTATGGGTCGCTTCCGGCTTCGGCCGCCACGGGCTGAACACTTCGGCGATGGCCGGGCAGGTCATCGCGCGCAGCATCCTGTGGGGCGAGGAGCGCTGGAAACTGTTTTCGCCGTTCGAACTGGTCTGGGCGGGCGGTGCCACCGGCCGCGTCGCCGGCCATCTGATCGGCCTATGGGGGCGGGGCCATTCCGCCGCGGCGGGCGCGCTGGCCCGTTACCGCGAAGGCGCCCGGGCGCGGGAAAGGGTGCGCGAGGCGCGGCTGGCGGAGGCCAACCGGCAGGCCGGAACCCGCTCGCCCGCCCGTTCACCGGCCGGTCCCCGCCCGGTACGCCCGAAACCGCCGCTGCCGGCGACGGCGCCGGACGGCGGAATGTCGCCCGCGCCCTCGCAGGAAAGTGAAATCATCAGGGGCGGTTCCGTGTAACGTCGGCGTGCTTTGGCCGTACCTGATGACGAACCGTTACGTCCAGCCTCGCACGGAGATTACATGATGGACCGCCGTATCCTGCTCGCTTCCCTGGCCAGTCTGTTTGGGCTTGCCGCCTTCCGCTGGCTGCGCGCCACGCCGGCGCAGGCCGCCGAGAAATTCGAAATCGAAAAGACCGACGCTGAATGGCGCGCGCAGCTCACGCCGCAGCAGTACGACATCCTGCGCAAGCACGGCACCGAGCGGCCGGGTTCGAGCCCGCTGTTGAAGGAAAAGCGCAAGGGCATATTTGCCTGCGCCGGGTGCGACCTGCCGCTGTTCTCCTCGGAAACCAAATATGAAAGCGGCACCGGCTGGCCGAGTTTCTGGAAGCCGCTCGACAACGCCCTTGGCGAAACCAAGGACACGACGTTCGGCATGACGCGCACCGAAGTCCACTGCCGGCGCTGCGGTGGCCACATGGGTCACGTGTTCGACGACGGACCGCAACCCACGGGTTTGCGCTATTGCATCGACGGCTTTGGGCTGGTGTTTCACCTTGCCGGACCGCAGGCCTCATAGGCGCCGCTGCCCGGCAAATGTTGCCCGCCCGGCAAATGTGCCCCGGTCCTCGGACCGGGGCTTTTTTATTAAGTCGTTGATTTTCATCGAGTTTGGAGTCTGGCACAGCGCTTGCGACATCTTCTCCCGACGCGGCCTCGGGTTCCCCGGAACAGCGAGCCGCCCGGATCGAATTTGGAGAACATGTCATGGGTATCTTCGGCGCTCTTACCACCGCGGTCGGCGGGCTTCGCGCCAACTCCTACGCGCTCGAAAACGTCTCGGGCAACATCGCCAACTCGCAGACCACGGCGTTCAAGCGCATCGATACCTCGTTCCTCGATCTGATTCCGCAGACCGCTGTTACCTCCCAGCTCGCCGGTGGCGTGACCACGCAATCCCGTTCCACCAACTCGGTGCAAGGCGACGTGCAGTCGGCCTCGGTTGCGACCTTCATGGCGATCAACGGAAACGGCTTCTTCGCGGTGCAAAAGCCCGGCACCTTCACCGACGGCACGCCGGTGTTCGACGGTGTCGACCGCTACACCCGCCGCGGCGACTTCCAGCTCGACAAGAGCGGCTATCTCGTCAACGGCGCCGGCTACTATCTGCAGGGCGTTCCGATCGACCCGACCACCGGCAACCCATCGGGCAGCTCGCCGCAGGTGCTCCGCTTCCAGAATGACTTCCTGCCGGCGCAGGAAACTACCCGTATCGACTACCGCGCCAACCTTGCCAGCTATCCGTTGACGACCAAGCACGACGTTTCCGTTCCCGGGTCGGAATTGATCGCGCCGGGATCGTATACCGCCGGACGTAATCCGCTGTCGCTCGGCACGCCGCCGGCGCCCTATACCGACACTTCCGTCAGCGGCACCACGCAGAGCAACAAGGCCACGCCGTCGGTTGCGAATACGCTTGCGACGCTGCTCAACGGCGCGGCGCCGAGCGACTCGATTGCCGCCAATTTCCTCGCAGGCGACACCATCACGGTCAACGCCCAGACCATCACCTTCATGGCGGCCGGCGCCGTCGGCAACAACCAGGTCAACATCGGTGACAGTATCGGAACCTTGCTGGGCAAGATCGACGCGCTGACGGGAACGGCAGTGTCGTCCGGAATCAGCGGCGGCTCGATCACGCTGCATTCCGGTACGGTCTCCGACCTCGCGGTCAGCAGCTCGAACACGGCGGCTTTTGCCGCGCTCGGCTTCACCGGCACCGTGACCGCGACGCGCGGCGGCGGCGGCGGCATCGGCACCGGTCAGGTGATCGGCAACGACAACTCGACCTTCCTCAACGAGTCGATCGCGGGTGGCGCGGTCACCACCTACGACGTCTCGGGCGCGCCAGTGAACCTGCAGTTCCGCTGGGCCAAGACCGACAGCTCCACGCTTGGCGCCGGCCATACCGATACCTGGAACCTGTTCTACCAGGTCAACCCCAACGCGACTGGCACCCAGGTCGCCTGGCAGAACGTCAATACCAATTTCACGTTCTCGGCCTCGGGCCAGATGTCGCCGGCGGTGCCCTCGGTCACGCTCACCAACGCCGTGGTCAACGGCGTCGCGCTCGGTAGCCCCGTCATCAACTTCGGCACCGGCGGCGTCACGCAGTTCGCGGACGCCAACGGCAACGTGCAGGTTAACCAGATCCAGCAGGACGGTTTCCCGGCCGGTCAGCTCCAGTCGGTCGGCGTCGGCGCCAACGGACGCATCGTCGGCAACTACTCCAACGGCCGCAACCTCGACCTCGCCGAAATCTCGGTCGCCACCTTCAACGGCACCAACTTCCTCAAGCGCGTCAACGGCGGCGCATTCGAGGTCACGGACGGATCCGGACAGGCGCTGTTCGGCAAGTCCGGAACCATCGTCGGCTCCTCGCTGGAAGGATCCAACACCGACATCGCCGACGAGTTCACCAAGCTTATCGTCACCCAGCAGGCCTACTCGGCCAACACCAAGGTCATCACCACGGCCAATACGATGGTGCAGGATCTCCTGAACGTGCTGCGATAACGGGCCGCGACGTTCGCGATGCGATTTGAGATGGGCAGTCAGTCATGGGTTTGAGTCAAGCTCTCTCCACCGCAATGTCCGGCCTGCGCGCGACGCAAGCCGCGATCTCGCTGGTCGGATCCAACGTCGCCAATTCGGAAACGCCGGGCTACGTCCGGAAGTCGATAATCCAGGTCGCCGGCATGACCGGCGATTACGGCTCGAGCGTTCTGCTCAACGGCGTCGACCGCCAGCTCGACCAGTATCTGCAGACCCAGCTGCGCACCGAAACTTCCGGCGCGGCCTATGCCGATATCCGCGCGACCTTTCTGCAGAACTTGCAGAACGTCTACGGCAATCCGTCCGAGACCGGAACCATCGAGGACTCCTTCAACAAGCTGCTGACCGCCTTTCAGGGTCTGTCGACCAGTCCGGATTCGCAGTCGGCGCGTATCGGCGCCGTCAGCGCCGCGCAGACGATGGCGCAGACGCTGAACTCAATGACGCAGGGTATTCAGAGCCTGCGCGCCAACGCCGAAATGGGAATCAACGATTCTATCGTGACGGCGAACAACGCGATGGCCCAGATCGCCTTCATCAACAATCAGCTGCAGAACAACGGCAAAACCGACGCAGCGACGGCGTCGCTGCTCGATCAGCGCGACCAGTACATCACGCAATTGTCGAGCTTGATGGACATCCGAACGGTCGTCAACGACCTCAACCAGGTGACGGTGTTCACGAACTCGGGCGTGCAACTGGTCGGCACCGAGGCCGCGCGGCTGAGCTTCAATCCCCAGGGCACGATCACGCCCAATACGCTCTACAACCCCACCGATCCGGTAAAGAGCAACGTCGGCACCATCGCGATCAATTTCCCGCATGGCGGCAGCTACGATCTGGTGTCGACCAAATCGATCCGCTCGGGCAAGATCGCCGCCTACCTCGAACTGCGTGACGAGACGCTGGTGAAGGCGCAGGCGCAGATCGACCAGTTCGCGGCCTCGATGGCGAGCGCGCTGTCGGACAAGACCACCGCAGGAACCGCCGCGCCTGCGTCGGTGCTGCCGGCCACCGGCTACGATCTCGATCTGACGGGATTGCAGTCGGGTAACGTCATCCACGTCAGCTACAAGGACAACACCACCGGCGTCACGCACAACCTCTCGATCGTACGCGTCGACGATCCGAGCGTGCTGCCGCTGAGCAACAGCACGACGCTCGACCCGAACGATGAGGTCCTCGGCATCGATTTCTCCGGTGGCATGGCTTCGGTGGTCACCCAGCTCAACACCGCGTTGGGGGCAAGTGCCAACCTGCAGTTCTCCAATCCGGCCGGGTCTACGCTGCGCGTTCTGGATGACGGCGCGCCGAACCGTTCGGATGTGCTGGCGGCGTCGGTCACCACGACGATGTCGTCGCTGACCAGCGGTAACCCGCAGCTTGCGCTCTTCACGGACAATGGCGGGCTGTTCACCGGCGCAATCACGGCCAACGGTTCGCAGCAGATCGGCCTGGCCGGCCGCATCAGCGTCAATCTCGGACTGCTTGGCGATCCCTCGCGCGCCGTCATCTTTTCCACCAGCCCGTTGACGCCGGCAGGCGACACCACGCGCTCGGACTTCGTCCTGACGCAGCTGCAGTCCGGCAACTATCGCTATTCGCCGCAGACCGGCATCGGGACCACGGGCGCGCCGTTCACCGGCACGCTGACCAATTTCGTCAAGCAGTTCATCAGCCAGCAGGGTGAAGCCGCGACCGCCGCCAAGCAGCTTTCCGACGGTCAGTCGGTGGTGCTCAATACGCTGCAGAAAAAGGTGACCGATGCCTCGGGTGTCAACATCGACGACGAGATGGCGCATCTGCTCGCGCTGCAGAACGCCTATTCCGCCAATGCGCGCGTGATGTCGTCCATCAAGCAGATGTACGACACGCTGATCCAGGCCATGTGAGGGTATCATGTCGATCGATGGCGTTAACGGCAGAACATCCTATATCGGGACCTCGATCCTCCATATCCGCGCCCAGCTCGACGATCTGACGCAGCAGCTTGCCAGCGGCCGGGTCTCGACGACCTATGCGGGGCAGGGCGCCAATCGCGGCTTCGCGCTCAGCCTGCGTTCCCAGGTCAGCAGCATCAATGCCTATGCGGACACCGCGACCAACGTCAACACGCGGCTGAATGTCGTCAACCTCGCGCTGCAGGGATTGTCCGACATCGGCACCTCGGTGAAGAAGGCGGCCAGCACATCGACCATCGTGCTCAACGACAACGGTCAGACCTCTGGCCAGATCACCGCACAGGCGGCATTCTCCAACGCAGTGTCGCTGCTCAACAGCCAGACCGGCGACCGCTATCTGTTCTCCGGGCGCACCACCGATACCGCTGCGACGGTGTCGGCCGACGTCATGCTCGACGGTATCGGAATTCAGGCCGGGCTGAAGCAACTGATCAACGAACGCCGCCAGGCCGATCAGGGCGTCGGCAACATGGGGCACTTGACGGTTGCGTCGCCACCGTTGACGACAACCGTGACCAGCCTGACCGAGGATGGCTCGTCGTTTGGATTGAAGCTCAGCTCGATCAGTACCTCGCTGACCGGGGCGACCGTCACGCAGCCGACCGGCTCGCCGCCGGCCATCACCGTTGATCTCGGCGCCGTCAATCCGAACGATGGTGAAAACGTCACGTTCAACTTCAATCTTCCGGACGGCACCAGCGAGTCGTTCACGCTGACCGCGACGACCAAGAACCCGCCGCCGACCGGATCGTTCCTGATCGGGGTCGACACGGCTGCAACCACGGTAAACCTACAGGCCGTATTGACGTCTTCGATCCAGACGCTGAGCGATACGTCGCTGGTGGCAGCATCCGCGATCGCGGCGTCGAACAATTTCTTCAATCCGTCGGCGACCGTCACCGGGACCGCCGTCAACAACCAGGCTGCGGTTCCGGCGCCGATCACCGGCACTACGCTGCTCTCGGGCGCCGCGGGAACGAATTCGCTGGCCACGAGCTTTGCTGCAGGCGATACGATTACGGTCAACGGCACGCCGATTACCTTCGTCGCATCGGGTGCGACCGGCAACCAGCTCAACGTCACCGACAGCGTGCAGGCCCTGCTGGCGAAGATCGATTCGATCACAGGCACCGGTACGCCGTCGACCGTCACCGGCGGCGTGATTGCGCTGCACGGCGGCGACGGCGATGCCTTGACGGTCTCCAGTTCAAACGCGGCGGCTTTCGCGGCGCTCGGCTTCAGCGGTACGGCGAGTGCAAATCCGGCACCGTTGCGCGTCAACGGTCCACCGTTCGCCACCGCCACCAACCTGATCGGCGGCACTTCCGCCAACACGATCTCCTGGTACACCGGCGAGGTTGGTACCGATCCGGCGCGCGGCACCGCGGTCGCGCGCATCGACCAGTCGATCACGGTGCAGTACGG
>CADEDX010000227.1 GCA_902826195.1 uncultured Bradyrhizobium sp.
CCGGCGAGCTCTTGCGCGGCTGCTCGGCGGGTTTCACCTCGATCTCTCGCAAAAGTTCGCCGAGCGCCTTCACGTTGCGCGGCTCGGCGAAGAATTCCACCACGGCGTCCGCGACGATCTCGCCGATGCCACCGATATTGTTGAGATCCTGGTAGGCCTCCGTCGTATTTTCCTCGTCCTTGGTCCCCTTGGCGGCGGCCAGCATTGCCTCGCGAAAGTTCTCGATGGTGTGGTAGTGCCGCGCCAGCAATTTGGCATTTCCCTCGCCGACGTGGCGGATGCCGAGCGCGAAGATCAGGCGATGCAGGTCGATCGATCGGCGGGCATCGATCGCGCTAAACAGGTTGCGCACTGAAGTCTCGCCATAGCCCTCGCGCTCCATCAGCTTGCTGGTCGAGCGCGCATCGCGCTTCTGCAGCGTAAAAATGTCGACGGGCGACATCACGAGGCCGTCCTCGTAGAATTCCTGGATCTGCTTGTCGCCTAGGCCGTCAATATCGAAAGCCAGCCGCGAGACGAAATGTTTCAGCCGCTCCACCGCCTGCGCCGGGCAGATCAGTGCGCCGGTGCAGCGGCGCACCGCTTCGCCTTCCTCGCGCACCGCATGGCTGCCGCAGACCGGGCACGTCTCCGGAAACTTGTAGGGTTTTGCGGTCTTCGGCCGCTTGTCCATGTCGACGCTGACGACCTGTGGGATCACGTCGCCGGCGCGCTGGACCACAACCGTGTCGCCGACCCGCAGATCGACGCCGTCGCGGATCGGATTGCCGTCGTTGCCTATTCCCTTGATGTAGTCCTCGTTGTGCAGCGTCGCGTTCGAGACGACCACGCCGCCGACGGTGACCGGCTCGAGCCGCGCCACCGGGGTCAGCGCGCCGGTGCGGCCGACCTGGATGTCGATGCCATTGAGGATCGTGGTCGCCTGCTCGGCTGCGAATTTGTGCGCGATCGCCCAGCGCGGGCTGCGCGAGACGAAGCCGAGACGATCCTGCCAGTCGAGCCGGTCGACCTTGTAGACCACGCCGTCGATGTCGTAGCCGAGCGAAGCGCGCTCCTCGCCGATCTTTTTGTAGAATTCAAGAACCGCGTCGACATCCTTGCAGAGCGTCGTCAGCGGATTGACGACAAAGCCGGCCTTGTCCATCCACGCCAGCATGCCGTGCTGGGTATCGGCCGGCCGCTCGCTCATCTCGCCCCAGGTATAGGCAAAGAATTTCAGCGGTCGTGACGCGGTGATCGAGACATCCTTCTGGCGCAGCGAGCCGGCCGCCGAATTGCGCGGGTTGGCGAACACGGTGTCTTCGGCTTCGGCCTGCTTCTTGTTGAGCTCAAGAAAGTCTTTCTTGAGCATATAGACCTCGCCGCGCAGTTCGCAGGCGGCGGGGATGTTGCGACCTTTCAGCGTATGCGGCACGTCCTTGATGGTGCGGACGTTGGCGGTGACGTCTTCGCCGGTAAAACCGTCCCCCCGTGTCGAAGCGCGGAGCAGTTCGCCGTTTTCATAGCGCAGCGACAGCGACAGGCCGTCGATCTTCGGCTCGGCCACCAGCGCCGGAATATGCTCGGCGTCGAGCTTGAGGAAGCGGCGGATGCGATCGACGAATTCAGTGACGTCCTCGTCGCTGAAGGCATTGCCAAGCGACAGCATGGGAACCGCGTGCTGCACTTTTGAAAATCCGCGCGCCGGCGCGGCGCCGACCTTTTGTGTCGGCGAATCCTTCGTCACGAGATCGGGGAATTTCGCCTCGATCGCCTCCAGCCGCTGGCGCAGCGCGTCGTAGGCCGCGTCCGATACGGTCGGTGCGTCCTTCTGGTAGTAGCGCTCGTTATGCGCCTCGAGCTCCAGCGAAAGCCGCTTGTGCTCGACCTTGGCCTGAGCCTTGGTCAGCTTGTCGATTTCAACGGGGGTTCTGGTTTTCGCTGTCTTGGGCATAGAGATTAAATACGACGAAGCAGGCCCTGAAGCAAAGTCGCGGGGGCGCGCCCCGGGCGCGGCCTGACGCGAAGCAGCACGCTGCAGAGCCGGCGCACGAGGGCTCGCTAGCTCGCCGCCTGCAGCAGCCGCCTCGCCGCCGCCCTCGCCTCCGCGGTGATCTCCGCGCCCGCCAGCATGCGGGCGATTTCCTCGCTGCGGTGGTCGGCGGCGAGTGCGTTGACGCGGGTGGCGACGCGCTTGCCCCTGTCGAGCGCGTCCTTGGAAATCAGCAGATGCTGGCTGGCCCGTGCGGCGACCTGCGGCGCATGCGTCACGGCCATGACCTGAACCCCGCCGGCGAGCCGCGCGAGGCGCGAGCCGATAGCGTCCGCCACCGCACCGCCGACCCCCGTGTCGATTTCGTCGAACACCAGCGTGGGCGCGGAGCCACGGTCGGCCAGCACCACCTTGAGCGCGAGCAGGAAGCGCGACAACTCGCCGCCGGACGCGACCTTCATGATCGGCCCGGCCTTGGTGCCCGGATTGGTCTGCACCCAGAACTCGACACGGTCGATACCCTGCGGGCCCGGCGCGTTGGCGTCGCTCTCGACCTGGGTCATGAATTTTGCACGTTCGAGCTTCAGCGGCGCCAGTTCGGCGCCGACAGCCTTGTTCAGCTTGTCGGCTGACTTGCCGCGGGCCGCGGAGAGTTTTGCCGCCGCCGCGCCGTAGCGCTGGTCGGCTTCGGTGGCCACGGCTTCCAGCTTCTTCAACCGGCTCGCACCGGCGTCGATCATCGCGACATCGGAGGCAAACTTGGCGGCAAGCGCCGCCAACCCGTCGACCGGCGTCGAATATTTGCGCGAGGCGGCGCGCAGCGCGAACAGCCGTTCCTCGATGCGCTCCAGCTCGCCCGGATCGAAATCGGCCGCAACCAACGCGGCGTGGAGATGCTGGTCGGCTTCCTCCAGCGCGTTGATCGCGATGTCGATCGCCTTCACCGCCGGCTCGACCAACGCGGGCGAGTTGGCGGCGCGGCGTTCGAGGCGGCGCACCGCCGCCGCCAGCGCCGGCACCGGGGAATGCGGGCCACCGACCGCCTCCTGCGCCTCACGCAGGTCGCTGGCGATCTTCTCGCCCTGCATCATGATGGTGCGGCGCGCGGCCAGCGCGGTTTCCTCGCCGTCCTCCGGCCTTAGTGCCCGGAGTTCGTCGGAGGCATGGCGCAGATAGTCCGCCTCCCGGGCGGCGCGCTCCATGCTGGCGCGGTGTGCGTCGAGCGCGCTGACCGCGGCGCGGCGCGACTCCCACAGCGTCTCCAGCGCCGTGACTTCCTTCTCCAGCCCGGCAAAGGCGTCGAGCAGTTGCCGGTGCGTCGAGGCGTCCACCAGCGCGCGCTCATCGTGCTGGCCGTGGATCTCTACCAGCGTCGCGCCGACCGCCTTCAGGGTCTGCACGCTGACCGACTGGTCGTTGATGAATGCGCGGGTGCGGCCGTCAGCGAACTGGACGCGGCGAAGAATCATTTCGCAAGATTCTTGAGAACTCGCATGATCCAGGCCGTTGCCGGCGAGGATATTCGTCGCCGGATGCCCGTTGCGGATATCGAAGGTGGCGGTCACCTGCCCCTGCTCCGCGCCATGGCGCACCAGGGAGGCGTCGCCGCGGCCGCCAAGTGCGAGCGCGAAGGCGTCGAGCAGGATCGACTTGCCCGCGCCGGTCTCGCCGGTGAGCACCGCAAGGCCTCGGGAGAATTCGAGATCGAGACGCTCGATCAGAACGATGTCACGGATCGACAGACGCGCCAGCATGTGACGAAATCCCCACGGGTCAGGCTATGACATCGGCCCCAGCCCGGGGCCGACTCTGCAGGTGCCAGAATCGACACATCCTTAGCAGAAGTCGTGGGCGTTTTGTACCATATTTGTTCACGTTATGGACATGCAATAGATGCCACGTGACTTAGCCGGGCTTCTTCAGGCCAGACTGTCTTCAGCCAGACTTGGTCGATCCAGGCCTGTCAGCCCAGCCCCATCTTCTTGAAGGCCCTGGAGATATAGGAACCCTTGTTCTCGCTCGGCTCGACACCGCCCGACTTCACGAGGGTATAGGCGTCCTTGTACCACTTGCTGTCCGGGAAATTGTGCCCGAGCACGGCGGCGGCCGTCTGCGCCTCGCCGACGATGCCGATCGCCATATAGGCCTCGGTAAGCCGCGCCAGCGCCTCCTCCACATGCCGGGTGGTCTGGTAGCGGGTCACGACCGTCTTGAAGCGGTTGATGGCGGCGGTGTAGTCGCGCTTTTCCATGTAATAGCGGCCGACATCCATTTCCTTGCCGGCGAGCTGGTCGCGCGCGCCTTCGAGCTTGGCCTTGGCGGCGTTCGCGTATTCGGAGGTCGGATATTTGCGAATCACCTCCTCCAGCGCCGCGATCGCCTTTTCGGTACGGCCCTGGTCGCGGGAGATGTCCGGTATCTGGTCGTAATGCGATGCCGCGATCAGATATTGCGCATAGGCAGCGTCCGCGCTGCCGGGATGCAGCGTGACGTAACGCGTGGCCGCGCCGATGCAGCTGTCGTAGTCGCCCTGATTGTAGAAGGAATAAGCCGACATCAGCAGCGATTTGCGCGCCCAGTCCGAATAAGGATGCTGGCGATCGACTTCCTCGAATTTCTTCGCCGCCGCCTTGCTATCCTTGCGCTGGTTCATCAGGTACAAGCCCTCATTGTAGAGCTTGTCCGCCGGTTCCTCGTTGAAGGTGTCGTCCTTCGCGGTGAACTTGTCCCACAGCGCGCCGGTACCGCATCCGCTCAAGGGGATGGCAAGCACGATCAGGCCCGCCGCCAGCCGCAGCGACCGTCCGGCTCCGGCGAGGCCGGAAAACCTGAATGATTTGCGTGGTTCAAGCGTCATACGCTGTGCCGCCATTGAATCTTTGACCTGACGCCGTTGATACGGTTGATGATCGAGCCCGCCGCTCCATGAACCGCGATCATGGATGCCATATACCCCGTGCCCAATGCTTGGTACCCAATTCTTCGAGAGCCCGTCGCACGTGTCCGCGGGTCTCTACTAGCCGAAAAATGGTCCTCGACCAATCGAATACGCAGCCAATTCGCCCGGATTAAGGCGGCTGGACGGCGGTGTTACCAGTTGTGGTTATTACGGAAAACGGCCAGGTTGGTTTCAAGGCCCGGCATTTTGGGGAAAACGCACGTCAGAACGTTTTCGAGGCCGAAAGTCAGGAATTCCAAAGCCGAAAGTCGGGACATTTCAAAGCCGAAAGTCCGGGCATTTCGCTAAACGACCGTCAGGAATTTCGCAGAGCGAAAATCAGGAAACGTCCGGACCGTAGGCCGGAGCGATCAGGCCGCCCACCATGCCCGCGCCAGCCTCGGCGTGGCTGCGGGAACGACGGGCCGGTTCGGCCTCGACCACCCGCCAGGCACTGCGATCGGCCAGCAGGGCCGTCAGCACGGCATGGTTCAGCTTGTGGCCGCCGCGCACCGAGCGGTACGCGCCGAGCAGAGGCAGGCCAGCCAGGGTGAGATCGCCGACCGCATCCAGTACCTTGTGGCGGGCGCATTCGTCGGTAAAGCGCAGCCCTTCGGCATTGAGCAGGCGGTCTTCGTCGAGCACCACGGTGTTTTCGAACGAGGCGCCGCGCGCAAAACCGGCGCTCCAAAGCCGCGCGACGTCGTTCATGAAACCGAACGTGCGGGCGCGGGAAATTTCGCGTCGGAAGCTTTCGGGATTGAGATCGAGCGAGAAATTCTGGCGGCCGATCACGGGATTGGCGAAATCGATCTCGACCTCGACGCGGAACCCGCCGGCATGTGGGCGCAGCTCGCCAAAGCTATCGCCGATCGCGACCTGCACCGGCCGCAGCACCTGGATGAAACGGCGGGAGGCCGACTGAGTGACGATGCCCGCCTGCTCGATGGCGGCGACAAAGGCGGCGGCGCTGCCGTCCATGATCGGAACTTCGGGGCCATCGACTTCGATGATGGCGTTATCGACGCCCATGCCGCGCAATGCGGCGAGCACGTGTTCCGCGGTCGAAACCAGCGGGCCTTCATGATCGCCGAGCACCGTCGCCAGATCGGTGGCGGTCACGGACGTGGCGAGGGCCGGAACTTCGCGGTCGGCATCATCGAGGCCGGTGCGGACAAAAATAAAACCGGTATCGACAGGTGCAGGTCCAAGAGTCAGGCTGGCAGGTAAACCGGAATGGACGCCAACACCCGTGACGGTGGCTTGCGCCCGAAGCGTGGTTTGGCGGCTGAATTTCATCGATGACTGCCCACTACCCGACCTAACCTAAAGCCGAAAATTGCGCGTAAGCGCTGATTCGCGTTCTAGGCATCCCCAAGTCACGGCGGACCATAGTCACAGCCCCAAAGCGCGCCAACTCACGCTTGTTTACCGATTGTTACCCCATCTCTGCCGCAATCGCGCCAGCGGTTACTTGAATTCGGGCGCGGCCGGGCGCCTGTGCGTGCCTCATAGCTGAACACAGAATAAATAATTAATGGTTTAAAATCAGTGCTTTGCCCGATTGTTCAGACTGGGCGTCGGACCCAAGAGAAAGGCCCCGGCTGTTCCAGCCGGGGCCTTTTGCTTCACGCCAATTGTAACAAAAGCTCAGTTTGCCTGACGCCGGAGGAAGGCCGGGATATCAAGATGATCGTCGCCCTGTGGCGCCGGGGCAACAGGTGCCGGACGGCCGTGGGTATCCAGGCCCTGCGGTGCCGGACGTTTTGCATACTCGGATACCGGATCCTGATTCGCCATCTGCTGGGCCACGGTGCGCTGCGGCTTGCGTTCGGGCAGCGGCGCCATCGACGGGCCGGAGGCGCGGGCCGCGATCGGCGGCTCGGTCTCTTCGTCGCGGCGGCCGAGGCCGACATTGGCGAGGCGCTGCAACAACGACAGCTTGGCTTTCTGCGGGTGATCTTCGTCCGCATCGCCACGGGCCTGCCGGATCTCGTTCTGGGCCGGCATCGGGAGTTCCTCGAACTTGGGCATCCGCGGCGTTCGAAGCGGCGCACGTTCCGCCGCCTGCGGAATGAAGTTTTCAGGCGTCGCCGGTTGCTCGGGCTCGACCCGGGCCGCCTCGCCGTGATCCGGGAACAGGCTCGGCTTCTGCGCGATCGGGCGAACGGTGACGTCGCCGTAGGACGCCGGCTGGATCGGGGCTGCTGCCGGCGTGTCGACCGCCGCGGCGATCGCGGCGAGCGCCGCACGCTCGACGTTGCTGGCTGCGCGGTGCGTCGACGCGGCGGCAGGGGCTTGCGCCGAAGCCGGCGCAACCGCCTGCGGCGCGGCAGCCGACTCGAGCTTCTGCGCCCGTTCGGCCAGCCGCGCATTGTCGGCGCGCAGCCGGGCGGTCAGTTCGGCCAGGCGGCTGTCGGGCGACGCGGTGGCGGCAGCCGTGGAGGTGGCCGTGGTCGCGACCGCCGGGGCGGCAGCGGCGGCGGCATTGCGGGCGATCTGCGCCTGCTCGATGCCGGTCGCCACGACGGAAACGCGGATGATGCCTTCGAGCGTTTCGTCGAAGGTGGCGCCGACGATGATGTTGGCGTCCTGGTCGACTTCCTCGCGAATCCGGGTGGCGGCTTCATCGACTTCGAACAGGGTCAGGTCCTTGCCGCCGGTGATCGAGATCAGGAGGCCGCGGGCGCCCTTCATCGAGGAGTCGTCGATCAGCGGGTTGGCGATCGCAGCTTCAGCCGCGGTCAGCGCGCGCTTCTCTCCGGTGGCCTCGCCGGTGCCCATCATCGCCTTGCCCATTTCGCGCATCACGGCGCGGACGTCGGCGAAATCGAGGTTGATGAGGCCTTCCTTGACCATCAGATCGGTGATGCAGGCGACGCCCGAATAGAGCACCTGGTCGGCCATCGCGAAGGCGTCGGCAAAGGTGGTCTTTTCGTTGGCGACCCGGAACAGGTTCTGGTTCGGGATGATCAGGAGCGTGTCGACCACCTTGTGCAGCTCGGCGATGCCGGCCTCGGCGGTGCGCATGCGGCGCGCGCCTTCAAAGTGGAACGGCTTGGTCACGACACCGACGGTAAGGATGCCCATTTCGCGCGCGGTCCGGGCGATGACCGGGGCTGCGCCGGTTCCGGTACCGCCGCCCATGCCGGCGGTGACGAACACCATGTTGGCGCCGGTGAGATGGTCGCGAAGCTCGTCGATGACCTCCTGCGCCGCCGCTGCACCGACGTCAGGCTGCGAGCCCGCACCGAGGCCCTGCGTCACCGCGGTGCCCATCTGCACGATGCGCTGCGCCTTCGACATGGTCAGCGCCTGCGCGTCGGTATTGGCGACGACGAAATCGACGCCCTGCAACCCGGCAGTGATCATGTTGTTGACGGCATTGCCGCCTGCTCCACCGACGCCGAAGACGGTAATCCGCGGTTTCAGCTCGCTGATGTCAGGGGGGGTCAGATTGAGTGCCATGGTTGCCTCTCCGCTTACGACGCGCGCGTTGGTTCGCCCCGGCCGGCGGCCGCGGGGTTTGGTGAAAATCGTTTCGTCACTGGTCCGGTCATCAAAAGCCCTCGCGAAGCCATCGTCCGACCTTTCCGAAATAGCCGTCAGTCCCTGTCCTGAGCTGCCGCGTATGCCGCGGTTCGACGTGTTCCAGATGAGCGTATTGCGGGTAAACCAGGAGGCCGGTCGGCACCGCGAACGAGGCGCTCTTGGCCTCGCTGGGCAGTCGGCCGAAACCGAGCGGACGGCCGATCCTGACCGGGCGGTTGAGAATGCGGGTGGCGAGTTCGACCGTGCCGGTCAGCTGGGAGGCCCCGCCACTCAAGACAACTCGCGCCCGCGGCTCTGCCGCAAACGGGGAATCCGCGAGCCGGTCCCGGACCATTTCAAAAATCTCCTCGGCGCGGTGCCGAACGATGTTCGCGATCGTGGCGCGCGAGACGATCTGCGGAGCATCGTGCTCCTCCCCTGCGGTCGGAACAGACATCAGCTCGCGCGCGTCGGACCCGCCGGTCAACACGGTCCCGTATAAAGTCTTGATTCGCTCGGCATCCGCAATGCATGCGCCGACGCCGCGTGCAAGATCCATCGTCACGTGATGCCCGCCGAGGGCGAACCCTGAGGCATGGACGAAGCGGCCGGCCGAATAGGTCGCGATCGTGGTGGAACCGGCACCCATTTCGACCACGGCGGCGCCAAGATCGGCCTCGTCGTCGGTCAGCACGGACAGGCCTGCGACATAAGGACTCGCCGCCATGGCTTCGACGTTGAGGTGGCAGCGCTCGACCACCAGCATCAGGTTGCGGGCGACCGTGGCGTCCGCGGTCACCACCTGCATGTCGACGCCGAACTGCCTGGCCACCATGCCGCGTGGGTCGCGGATGCCCTTGACGCCATCCAGCGCGTAGCCGACCGGCAACGCATGAAGCACGGTGCGCCCCTCGCCGGTCGCGTGACGCATGCCGGTGGAGGTCACCCGGGTGACGTCATCGGCGGTCACCGCCCCGCCCCGGATGTCGGCGGCGGCTTCGACCAGCTGGCCCTGCAGCCGGCCGCCGGACACCGACAGCAATACCGACTCGACGCGGACCTTGGCCATGCGCTCGGCCAGCGCCACGGCCTGGCGCACCGCCTGCTCGCATTCGGCGAGGTCGATCACGGCGCCGGCCTTGACGCCGCGCGACTGGATCTGACTGTAGCCGATCAACTCCACCGCATGCGTGCGGCCGCGCAGCGCCTCGCTCGGCGGCGACGGCCTCAGCCGCGCGATCATGCAAGCGATCTTGCTGGTGCCGATATCGAGCGAAGCGACCATCGCCGTGCGCTTGTGGTCGACGGGTCGGGTCTTCGGGGTCTGGTTGCGATCAAGCCCGCTCATGCCGAATCACCCGGCTTCTTCTTGGGCTTCTTGTCCTTGAACAGTTCTTCGCGGGCCTTGGCCGCGTCTTCCGACAATTGCACCGTGAG
>CADEDX010000228.1 GCA_902826195.1 uncultured Bradyrhizobium sp.
CCCACCAGCGGCAGCGCCGCGGCCTCCTCATGCGAGACGGAAGCAGGTCTTGGCGCCACGAACTCCTGCGGCAGCGCGATCTGCTCGGCAAAGGTGCCGATGGTCTCGCGCGAGGCGCGCGCATAGACCGCGTCGCCCGGCCTGTAGCCGCTGGCGCGCGCCGCCGACAGCACGACGCCCGACGCATCGAATCCGAACGGGCGCGGCAGCTGGTAGTTCGAGACGCGCTTGAGGTCACCGCGCGCGATCTTGAAATCGATCGGGTTCAGGCTGGCGGCATGGATCTCGATCAGGACGTCGTCGGGCCCCGGGATCGGGTCCGCGATCTCGGCGAGGCGGACATGCTCGGCGATCGCGCCATAGCCGTCGAGAAGGAAGGCTCGCATGGGTCATCCCTCCGCAGTTGAAGAATTCTGGCAACAACAAGGAGAACGGGGACGAACGGGACGCAATCTTTTTGGCGGGCCGGGACACAAGCCGCCCTAGACCTTAACACGTTTTAACGATATCGCAGGGAACCATGAGCGTCTCTCTGCCTGCCTCGTGCCTGCCGGCTTCCCGCGCCCTCGTTGCGGCGGTGCTGCTTGCCATCACAACAGCCCTCGGCGGCTGCGCCAGCAACGGCGGCGCAACGGGCAGCACATCGAATGCGATGGCCTCCGTCGGCGGCGGCCAGACCGTGACGTTCGAATCGATCGACGGCCCGCCGCCGCAAGTGTTCGACCGCATGGTTAACGTGCTCGACAGCGAATCGAAGCTGCGCAACCTGTCGATCGTCTCCCGCGAGGGCCGCGCGTCCTACCGCGTGCGCAGCTATCTGTCGGCGCAGGTGGTGCGCGGCAAGGCCGTGATCGCCTGGGTCTGGGACGTCTACGACAACAACCAGCAGCGGGCGCTGCGGTTGTCCGGCGAGGAAGCCACCGGCAAGGCCGGACGCGACGCCTGGGCCGCCGCCGACGACCTCGTGTTGCGCAAGATCGCGCAGGCCGGCCTCAGCGGCCTGTCGGGGATGATTAACGGAACGCCTGATGCACCTGTCCCGGCTCCCGAGCGCCGCGGCCCAGCGGTGGCGAGCATGGAAAATGCCGTACCCGCCCAGGATGCGTCCGCGGTCGCCGCGCTCGCCTTTAGCGCCCAGTAACCCATCCCGTAAAAGTCACGAATCGGCCGTTTTTTGACCGGGAAAACCGGGCCGACGGGTTGCCAGCCGCGCCCCCCGCCTGATATCTCCTCGCCCATCAAAACGCGCCGGTTTCCCGAGGATTTCTCGATATGCTGAACGTCGTATCCAGCAAGGCGCGAGGAGAAGCGTCCATGTCGGCCAAGAACGGCTCGATCAAGCTGGTCGCCGGCAATTCCAATCCCGTGCTGGCCCAGGCCATCGCCCAAGGACTAAACCTGCCGCTGACGAAGGCCAGTGTCCGCCGTTTCGCCGACAACGAGATTTTCGTCGAAGTCCTTGAGAACGTACGCGGCTCGGATGCGTTCATCATCCAGTCGACGTCGTTTCCGGCCAACGACCATCTGATGGAACTCCTGATCATCACCGATGCGTTGCGCCGCTCGTCCGCGCGCCGCATCACCGCGGTCATCCCCTATTTCGGTTACGCCCGGCAGGACCGCAAGGTCGGCTCGCGTGCGCCGATCTCGGCCAAGCTGGTTGCCAACCTGATCACCCATGCCGGCGTCGACCGCGTCATGACGCTCGATCTCCACGCCGGCCAGATCCAGGGCTTCTTCGACATCCCGACCGACAATCTCTACGCTTCGCCGTTGATGGTGCGCGACATCAAGGAGCGTTTCGACCTCGCCAACGTGATGGTGGTGTCGCCTGACGTCGGCGGCGTGGTCCGCGCCCGCGGCCTCTCCAAGCGCATCAACGCGCCGCTAGCGATCATCGACAAGCGCCGCGAACGCGCTGGTGAATCGGAAGTCATGAACGTGATCGGCGACTGCGCCGGCTACACCTGCATCCTGATCGACGACATCGTGGATTCCGGCGGCACGCTGGTGAACGCCGCGGATGCGCTGCTCGCCAATGGCGCCAAGGACGTCTACGCCTACATCTCCCACGGCGTGCTGTCCGGCGGCGCCGCCGCGCGTATCGCCGGCTCGCGGCTGAAGGAACTCGTGATCACCGATTCCATCCTGCCGACCGAGGCGGTCACCAAGGCCGCCAACATCCGCACGCTGTCGATCGCGCCGCTGATCGCGGAAGCGATCAGCCGCACCGCGTCAGAAGAGTCGGTGTCGAGTTTGTTCGACTAGGTGACTTCGTAGGATGGGTAGAGCGCAGCGAAACCCATCATCACTCCGCGCAAAGAACTGATGGGTTTCGCTGCCCTCTACCCATCCTACGCATTTTCTTCCCACACTGCCTCTGCCAGACCTCATCTTGAGGAGCGCGTCTTCGCGCGTCTCGAAGGATGAATGGCACCAGCCGGGCCACATGTTGCGAGACGCGCGCAAGAGCGCGCTCCTCACCATGAGGATCGACAGCTCATTCAAATCCCGGCCGCGGCACCAGATTCATCAGCATGTTGGCGTAGCCGCCATCGACCATGATCTCGTCGCCGTTGACGTAACCCGCCCGGTCGCTGGCCAGGAACAGGATCGCATCGGCCATGTCCTGCGGCATGCCGACCCGCCGCATCGGCACCACCGCCGAGCGCCGCTCGGTCACTCCCGGCGTATCGTAAAACGCCTGGCTCATCGGCGTGATCACCATGCCGGGACTGACGACATTGCTGCGGATGCCGTGCGGCCCCCATTCGTTGGCGAGCTGCCGCGACAGCATGATCACGCCGGCCTTGCTGACGCTGTAGGCACCGCTCTGTCCCTGTGCGTTGCTGCCGGCGATCGACGACACGTGAACCAGGCTGCCATGGCCGAGGGTACGCATCTGCCGGCCGAACGCCTGCGCGCAGAGGAAGTAGCCGGTCAGGTTGACGGCGAGCACGCTATTCCATTCGGCAAGCGACAAGATTTCCAGCGCACCGGGGCGCAGGATCGCCGCGGTGTTGACCAGCACGCCGCACGGCCCAAGCGATTTTTCGATTTTCTCGGACGCGGCGGTGACGCTCTCGGTGCTGGTCGTATCGCAGCCCACGACGAGATGCCCATCGCCCAGTTTGCGCAACTCGGCCAGCGTCGCTTCAAGCCCGCGTTCGTCGCGATCGATCGCCGCCACGCGGGCGCCCGCCTTGGCAAAACTCACGGCCGTGGCGCGGCCGATGCCGCCGCCTCCCCCGGTCACGACGCACACGCGGCCCGACAGGCCGAGCCAATCCGACGATTCCATCCCTGTCATGTCCGATCACTCTTCTGGTGAGTTGATGAAAGCAGCATAGACGAAAGCTTCGGCGGACCAAGCGGCATTAGATCGTCAATTGCCGAGCTTGATGCCCGCGTCCTTGATCACCTTGGCCCATTCCGGCATCTCCTTCTTGATGACAGCCGCAAACTCAGCCGGCGTGTTGCCGACCGGTTCAAGTCCGAGTTCGTCGAACTTCTTGCGCACCTCCGGCATCGCGAGCGTCTTGACGGTCTCGCCGTTCAATTTCTCCAGCACATCTTTCGGCGCGCCAACAGGCGCGACGAGGCCGAACCACGGCACGGCCTCAAAACCGGAAAAACCGGATTCTGCCATGGTCGCAAGGTCCGGCGCCAGCGCCGAGCGTTTGATCGAAGTGATGGCCAGCGCGCGCAATTTGCCTTCGCGCGCCAGCGGCAGCACGTTGACGATATTGGCGAACGACATCGTGAGGCGGCCCGCGAGCAGGTCCGGCATCAGCGCCGTGGTGCCGCGATAGGGCACAGACGCGATATCGACCTTCGCCATGTACTTGAACAATTCGGCGCCGAGATGCTGCGACGTGCCGACGCCGGCATGGCCGTAGGAAAGCTTGCCGGGCTGCGCCTTGGCGAGCGCCACCAGTTCCGCCACGGTCTTGACCGGCACCTCGGCCGGCACGGCGAGCACGTTTGCGGCGATGAACACCTGCGAGATCGGCGCAAAATCCCTGATCGGGTCGAACGGCAGCTGCTCAAACAGGCTCGGATTGATGACGAGCGCCGAGTTGCCGCCCATCAACAGCGTGTAGCCATCGGCGGCCGACTTGGCGACGCGTTCGGTGGCGATATTGCTGCCGGCACCGGGAACGTTTTCCACCACGAACGGCGTGCCCCAGACTTCGGCAAAGCGGTCGGCCAGAATTCGCGCCGCAAGGTCCGGCGCCGTGCCGGGCGTGAAACCGACCAGAATTTTCACCGGCCGGTTCGGATAAGTTTGCGACGATCCCACTTGCGGGGTCAGCAGCACGAGACACGCGGCGAACAGGCACGCAATCAGCCTCATCATTCCCTCCCCGGTTCGGCATGCCCGTTTGGCCGGGCTTGGCTGGACCTGGAGGGAAGTCTGGCACGTCAGCCGCGCTGCGTACAGTTCACGATCGGACAAAGTCGTAGCCGCTTCCGAAGGGGCGTGATCGCCACCAAGAGCGCGACGACACTGGATTGCGTCCTCATAACATGATCGCCTCGGCATGCCCGTCTCCACGAGAGTGCCTCCTCCCACCGCCGAGTCCATCGACGCGGCGGTGGAATTGACGATCGGCCGATCGTGAGAAGCTTACCCCACGATCCCCGCCGCCACCTGACCGCGCAGCCGTTCCAGGCTGTGCAGCGTGCTGGCGCAGGCTTCCGCGACCTCGACGCCCTTGATGACGAAATGCTTGCGGAAGAACTCGTGGTGCACGGCGCCGTCGTGGAACTGTTGCGGCGTCAACACCGCGGAGAACACCGGCACCTCGGTCTTCAGCTGCACGTCCATCAGCGCCTTGATCACGGTATCGGCGACGAATTCGTGGCGGTAGATGCCGCCGTCGACGACGAGACCGGCCGCCACGATCGCGGTGTAGCGCCGCGTCTTGGCGAGCAGTTGCGCGTGGAGCGGGATTTCGAACGATCCCGGCACCTCGAACAGATCGACCTGCGCGCGCGAGATATGCCTCGCCTCGATCTCCTCGAGGAATGCGACGCGGCATTCCTCGACGACGTCGCGGTGCCAGGACGCCTGCACGAAGGCGATGCGCTGCGGCTTGACGAAGCGCGGATGTACCGGACGCTCCGGCACGTCGGGCGCACCGTTCGCTTCGGTGGCTTGCGGTGGGGATTGGACTTCAGGTTCTAGCAACGTCTGATTCATGGCTTTCCTCATACCAGAATCAGGGCACACGGAACGACGTCACCCCACGCGCAGAGGCGCGAAGGTTGCCGCAAACCGTTCTCTTTCATCCGGACTGTAACCGTCGGCTTCGGAATCACACCGAATCTGCTGACCCTTCTTCCCGAGAGGGAGGAAGGCGCTCGCGGGCTTGGGTTACTTTACCCTTACCGCCGGTGGGGATTTTCACCCCGCCCTGAGAACATCGGCCGCCCGGAATGGACGACCTGAGCAAACAATATGACCAAGGCCGGGGCGGCAGCAAGCACCTTTGACATGGGCAGGCGGGATGGCCCCATGCCGCCGCAACAGGGCGCGCGGCGCCTTTACTTAACGCGCGCCAATTGGGATAGGCTTACCTCCAACAGGGGGACGCTCGACATGGATTTTTGGCTACGCCGGGATTTCCTCACACTCGCCGGCGCGCTGGCGGCCATGGCCGCGTTGCCGCCAGCGGCGTCCGCGCTCGACTACCCGACGCGACCGACAAAAATCGTCGCGGGCTTTTCCGCGGGCGGCGGCGTCGACATCACCGCGCGCCTGATCGGCCAGTGGCTGGCCGATCATCTCGGGCAACCCTTCGTGGTCGAGAACCGCACCGGCGCCGGCGGCAATATCGGCACCGAGGCGGTCGTGAACGCCGCACCCGACGGCTACACCCTGCTGCTGGCGACGGTGCCCAATGCCGTGAACGCCTCGCTGTACGAGAAGCTCAACTTCAATTTCGTCCGCGACATCGCCCCGGTCGCCGGCGTCATCCGCGTGCCGATGGTGGTGCTGGTGCATCCCTCGGTGCCGGCGCGGACGCTCGCCGAATTCATCGCCTATGCCAAGGCCAATCCCGGCAAGGTCAACATGGCCTCGGCCGGCAGCGGCAGCGCGCCGCATATGGCGGGCGAACTGTTCAAGATGATGACCGGCGTCGACATGGTGCACGTGCCCTATCGCGGCCAGGGCCCGGCGCTGTCGGATCTGTTCGGCGGCCAGGTGCAGATCCTGTTTGCCGCAGCCCCCGGCACCGTCGACTACGTTAAGACCGGAAAGCTGCGCGCGCTCGCGGTGACCACGGCCACGCGCATGCCTGACCTACCGGATGTCCCGACGGTCGCCGATACGGTCGCGGGCTATGAGGCCAGCCAGTGGTACGGCTTTGCTGCGCCGAAGAACACGCCGGCCGAGATCGTCGAAAAGCTCAACAAGGAGATCAATGCGGCGATCGCCGATGCCGGCATGCAAGCAAAACTCGCCGCGATCGGCGGCGATCCGATGCCGGGCGCGCCTGCCGATTTCGGCAAACTGATCGCCGACGAAACCGAGAAGTGGGGCAAGGTGGTGCGCGCGGGCGGCCTCAAGCCGGACTAATTACTCCCCTTGGGGGTTACGCCTTGCGCGCGAACGCCACGTATTGCGCGCCGAACGGCAGCCAGCCGAGGCTCGCTTCCAGCGGGCGCAGCCGGGCGAGGCCGCGCGGAAAAAACAGATTGTACTGAATGCGTGGCAACGCCCATCCGGCCGCGCTCAAGCGCTTCGCCAGGCTGCGCGCCAGAATCAACCGGGCATTCTCGTCGAACGGACACGTGTTCACGGCATGAACCGTCAGCGGGTTCAGCGGGTTGTGTTCGAAGATCGCAATCAGGCCGCCCGCGCGCACGATCCGGTGCAGCTCCCGCAGCCAAGTCACATGCTCCTCGTGGGGGATGTGATGAAAGACGCAGGCCGAGAACGCGACGTCGAACGTATCGTTTTCACAGGGGATGCGGCCGTCCTCGATCAAAACGCTGTTGCCGTTGCCGGGATATCGCTGCTTGCCCAGCGTAAGGCTGCGCTCCGAGACGTCGGACGACGTCAGCGCCGCATCCGGAAAGTATTTTCGAAAATAAGGAATCGAATTGCCTATCCCCGAGCCGAAGTCGCAGATCCGCGACACCGCGGTCTGTTCGCGCTCGACGATCTGCCGGAGCTGCCTGATCTTATATTCGGCGAAATATTCGGGACCCTCTCCGGTTACTGCTACGTTCGCGCGATGCTGGTCGTAATAGGCGTCGGCGAAGCGGTCGAATTCGGCCTTGTCCATGTCAGCTGTCCAGATTCCCGAATGACGCCGGCGCACTGCGAAAGAGGTCCGGCACTCCGTCCTCGCGCAGCGTTTAGATTGCGCCTAAACATTTGATTAAGTTAGCCGCAGTCCGCTGCCACGAATCGTATTCCTGCGCGTCTAAAAATTGATGAACAATTAACCGGGCTTCGCCGATTATTGCAGGCAGCGAGTCGCCCCCATTCATTGCCGGACAGGCTGCCGAACCCATGGAAATGCAGGACGGGATGCCGCGCCCCGGCAGGATGTTTCTGTCCATCGTTGTACCGTGCTGCAACGAGGAAGAAGGCCTGCGCGAATTCCACCGGCAGATGACGCAAGCCGCACGCGCGCTGTGCGGCCAGCGCTTCGAGCTGATCCTGGTCGACGACGGTTCGACCGACAACACCTGGAAGCTGATCAACGAACTATCGGCGGAAGACCGCAACGTCGTCGCCGTCCGGCTCGCCCGCAACCACGGCCATCAACTGGCGCTGACCGCGGGGCTCTCGACGGTGCGCGGCGACGTGGTGCTGGTCATCGATGCCGACCTGCAGGATCCGCCGGAACTTCTGACGCCGATGTACGACATGATGGTGCGCGAAAGCGCCGATGTCGTCTACGGCCTGCGGCGCAGTCGCGCCGGCGAAACCCATTTCAAGAAGAAATCGGCGGAGGCGTTCTATCGCCTGCTCGCCCGCATCACGCGGGTGCACATTCCGGTCGATACCGGCGATTTTCGCCTGATGAGCCGGCGCATTTCCGACCAGCTCGTGCAGATGCCCGAACACGATCGCTTCATCCGCGGCATGGTGGCCTGGCTCGGCTACAAGCAGGTCGCCTATGAATACGACCGCAACCCGCGCTACGCCGGCTCGACCAAATATCCGCTGGCGAAGATGATCGGCTTCGCGCTCGACGCGCTGATCAGCTTCTCGATGGTGCCGCTGCGGATCGCGACCTATGTCGGCGCGCTCCTGACCACCGTGCTGACCTTCGCCGGCATCGGCGCGGTGATCAGCTGGATCCTTTCCGGCACCGTTCCCGGATGGACCAGCCTGACGCTGCTGGTCGTGATGATCTCCTCGGTTCAGCTCCTGGTGCTCGGACTGATCGGGGAATATGTCGGCCGCATCTATATCCAGTCAAAGAACCGTCCGTTGTTCGTGATCTCGCATATCCACCGGCGCGGCCGGCTGCCGCACGGCGCTGTCGATGGCGACGACGACGTGGAAAAGACGGCGTTCAAGACCCTGCTGGCGCAGTCCGGACCGAAGGCACGCAGCCCCGCCTACGACGAGGCCACCTGATGAAGGCGATCCTGAACCATCCCGCGCTGTACCAGGCCTACCAGAATGCCGGCGGCTTCTTCGGCGCCCGCATCAAGGCGATCGCCGATTACCTGACGCTGCGGCCGGGCATGAAGGTGATCGACATCGGATGCGGCCCCGGCCACATCCTGCGCCACCTGCCTGACGACATCGAGTACAACGGCTTCGACATCGACGAAGCCTATATCGCCTATGCGCGGCGCGCGTTCGGCCATCTCGGCACGTTTCATTGCCGTCATTTCGATGCGGGGGCCGCGCGCGAATTCGCCGGCGCCGATGTCGTCATGATGAACGGCGTGCTGCATCACATCGCCGACGACGGCTTGCAAACCACGCTCGCCGATATCCGAGACGTTCTCAAGAGCGACGGCGTCCTGTTCACGCTCGACGGCTGCTACCGTGAGGGACAGTCGCGCATCGCCAAATGGCTGCTCGACAACGACCGCGGCGAATTCGTCCGCGACCGGGACGGATACGACATGGTGCTTCGTCGCGCGTTCGGAAAGGTCAACCTTGCAGTTCGCGATGACTATTCGCGCGTGCCCTACACCTTCATCATTGGGGTCTCGCGGAAATAGCGCGGGCCAAGGCGGGCGACGCCCCTCCCCTGATTGGGTCCGTCACTCCTTTCGGACCAGGATATCTATGCCCTCGACCGAACGCGCGAGCCGATAGGGCTTTAGCAGCAGCGCCAGTTCGGCGTCGGCGTTCGCCCAGGCGCCCCAGCCATTACGCAGATTGTCGACCAGCACGATATCGGGTGGCAATTTCCTGAAATCCTCGATCAGCCACTTGCGTTCGAGCGCCAAATACTCCTCGAGCTTCTTGTCGGCGACGGCATCGACGGCCGTCCTTTCGCGCGTCAGCCGCACGAACTCTCGGATCCAGAGGTTCTCCTGGCGGGAAACCCATACGCCACCGACGTCGCGCACCAGCGGATGCCCTATCGCCGCCTCGCCGCTCAGCATGAGTATCCGGGGATGCAGCTTCAGTCCCTCGACCGACTGCCTCAACGGAACCACAGGAACGTTGGCATTGAACCACTGCATGCCCAGCAGAAACGTTACGGCGAGGGCAAAAGCCCCGGCGGCTTCAGCGCGGCGGGAGCGCGATCCCGCAGGGGCGGCTCCGATCAGGGTGTATCCCATCGCGAGCAGGGCAAGCGCGACCATCGGATAGGAATGGTAGGCCCAGCCGCGCCGCTGCAGGAAGAACGATACCG
>CADEDX010000229.1:0-4748 GCA_902826195.1 uncultured Bradyrhizobium sp.
GGGTATCATAGCAATAGTAGTCATTGTAGTTCCAAGGCGAGGTAGTGGCGGCAACTGCGGCCGCTAACACCCCGGACCCGTGCGCAGCCCTCCGGTGCTGTCGACGCGCAACCCCAGCAACGCCGTTCGGGGGCGACGGTCGATCAATACGCGCCTCTGCGGTCCTCACGCTCAATGAGATCCCGCCCAGTTCAGACCAGCTGAATGACAGCAACGTCGCACAGGCAACGAGTGGGATAGCGATTGCAATTCTTCTCACAGCCACCTGCATGAATTTTCACCCTTCTTAACGCCTTGCGCCCGCCCCGGAGCTTCACTGCCCGACATTTTAGCCCACGCGGTCTGCGGAGGCCAGAATTTCGAGTCGTTAAGCTGATGAACAACCTAACGCTTGCCTTTAGGTGCGCGGGCCACGTTAGATAGGCTGCTTCATGAAGTGCAAGGTCTTGCCCAAAGGCATGTGATGGTCCTGCCAGTGCGGATGATGTAGTCGCGGCCGCCCATCACGTAGGTCCTTCTGGTGAGCCCTATCTCAATGCAGAATGCTCTAGGCTTGACCAATTATAGGCCCGATTTTGTGCAGCGTCAGCCGCGTTACGCAGGGTTCGCGACTGGCGTACTACGAAAGGCGGTAAAGTCAGATCGGAAATCGGACCGTCGGGCTCCGCGTGAGGAAAGAAATTTCGACTGCCCATGCCGGCGCACTCGAAAGGCTCCGCGCGTAATTCGCCGACAATAGCGAACAACTCGCGCCCTTGTGGCAAGGTACCTTACCTATTTACTCCCAGCCCACCGACTGCTGCAATCGAACTAAATCATAAACGCAGCATCCAAGTTCAATTCTATTCTCTAATGCCGATGAACTTACGGCTTCACGAGTGTTGAGCTGCGCCAAGGGACGCAGCGGCGTGTTCTCGAACGGGCGGAGTTGAGAGCGTCCATTAACCCTTCGTTAACGGTTCAATATCACCCTACTCGGAGCGGTCTAACGATTGAGACGCAGCATGCGTGGCAATTGGATACCGACGCGGACCGAAACAATCCTCTTCGTGGCTGGCATCACGCTCATAGCCGGCGGGGCCGTCTGGGCAACCGGCATAGGGTGAACGGGCAGGTCACCGCCAAATCTTCCAGCACTCAAATCGTGTTTAGTGAAAGGTTTGCGGCAAGGTCCAAGGTCCTGCCGCGCGCGATCCTCGCCGCGCCAAGCATTCGAACGGCCTGCAATGTCAATCGCGAAGCGCCCTCAAGAGAGCTTGCGCCACAGCCGCATGGCCGGACGCACTCCAATGACCGTCGGGAAGAAGATGAGCCGGATCGGCCATTAACTCGTCGAGATCGACGCAAACATGCGCGAATTGGCAAAGAACTGTCGAGGAAAGACCAAACTTCGGAAAAAGGAAGTTTCGTGTGCCTTGATGGGCCAAGATTATTCGTACGCCGCCTGGCGTCTCTTCGCGAATCAGGTTCAGGATGAAACCGATCATTTCGATCGATAGAGTCGGATCCAAGCTTTCCGAAGCCGGTTCAATGTAGGATCTATTGAAAATTCTTGCGGCAACTCTGGCCAACACAGACCAGTCGCTCCAACGTTCCAGCGGGCCAACGGATGGCGCGCGAAGAAAAAACGAACCGTGGGATTTCTCGACATACGGCTTAGCTCGACCGACGAAACGTCGTCTCAATACATCAAGGTAGTCGCTCTCATTGAGAAGGATCAAGACCGTATCGCCCGGTTCCAGAAGCGGCTTCCAATTTCGGAAAACCGCATATTCCTGGTCGGTTCCGTAGCCCATGGTGCCGGTGTTTATGATCCGGGTGGCTGGCAGAAGGGAAAGCATTCTGACGTCGAAACGGTCCTTAATGTCTACACCTTCGCCAAAGGCCAAAGAGTCACCGAGTATCAAAATTCTGCGCTTGGCGTCAGGATCTTGCGGTATCAACCTTTGGCCGTTCTCGTCAGTTCTGATACTCCATTCTTCGCCGGCTGCGTTGATCAGCGTGGTCACGAGATTGGGCGCATTTCGCCAACCTGTCTGCGCATCGGAGCGGAAGAGCTGCGCGGGTTTGGCAGCATGGCTTGTGTAGACGCGCAGGGCCGCTTCTGCAGCGAAGGGCGCCACCGCTAAAACGCCGAGCAGAAGAGCGCTCCAATGCAATGCCATTTTCATTATTCCCCAACACCGCTTCCGGTCATACGTCCTGCTGCGCTTTGCGAGCCCGGGTCAGAATGCTGTGAAGTGGCTTCCGTTGCGCCGTGCGCCCCTGCGAAACGGTTGCCGATTGTAACGCGCGCAAGGTTCGCAAAACGTCTTCGCATGTCAAACGTTCAAAGGTTGCAGGGCGAGACATCCTGGCCCTTGAGCGATCGCTGCGTACGGCGTGGATGAACTCGCTCGCGTGTCATTGTGCAAGGTCACAGGACCGCAGCCCGTCTTACGCAATCTACGACAAATAGAGTTGCTAAAAGGAGTAAAATGGCAAGCTAGTCCGGGCCAACAAGCTCTCGCTGCTTCGTGTAGGGGTTGTAGCGCGGCATCGCTCCCTCAGGGGCGTACTCACGTCTTTTGGTGTAGTTATTGTACTGAAGCGTCTCGTTCGGGCCGGCAAGCTCCCGCTGTTGTCTGTATGGATTGTACTTCAATGTGGCTCCCTTAGGAGCGTATTCGTATCGCTTGGTGTACGGGTTATATTGCGGCTGTTCTGCCGCCGCCAGACTTGGAAGGCATAGAAAAAGCACAAAGGCGAACGCTCGCATGACATGGTACCTGGTTCATACCGCTTTCGTACACGCGACCAGACATGGTGGTCACCCACCATCGTTGCTAGGCCAGACCACCGGCGCAGTTCGTCACAGCCGCGCTAGTCGCCGCCCATTGGACAACGGAAGCTTTTCAGGAACTGAACGACTCATTCTCTGTTTAACGCCACCGTGTTGACCATCATGCGATCCTGGCAACTGCCGAGACTGCAAAAGGAGCATGTGCAAGGGCGGAAGAATGGTGTGTCACACAGCGGTTTTCCGACGTGGCGATCAGCCATGAGCCAGCAGAACAAAGTGAGGACCCGGCTGAGTCGCGGCACGTCAAAGACTGAAAGGCGTAATCCACAACCGTGTTTCGTTGACCCATTCGCCGCGGCAAGGTGGAGTAGGTTCTCTCTCGGATGGAGCCAAAATGCTTCTGCGCCTCTTTAATTGCACTCTCTTTGTGCTCTTAGCCAATCCAGCTCTTGCGCAGTTTTTCTCAGCGTCACCACAGGACTGGCTTCCCATCTGCGTTCGATCGCGTCGCTCTGCATAGCTGCCGCGTCACTTGTCTTTTCAATTTTTGTATGGACGACGACCCGACTGCTCGCCGAAAGACATGAAGACGGAATGAGACGAAGACCTTTGGGGCTCGCTGCGGTGCCCACGCCCGGGCTCTGAAACGTTTCTTCCGGTACCGAGGTGTCGCCGCTCTTGTTTCTCTTTGCACGAGCGATATGCGGGAGCTGATTTTGTCGACGTGATCGAGCGTGAGTCTGTCGACACCCGAACCGATTGGCAATATTTTTGGCAGTTGGACATCTCTCACGCTGAACAGTGCGTTTATCTCGGAAGTGCTGTTGAATCGCGCAGACGCGTGCATCAATAGAGAAATGCAGACCTATTCGAGCCGAAGCCTGAACCAGCCGATACGCGTTATCTTCATAGGTGTTAGCAATGGGTGGGAAGTGTGAGGCTTAGCTTAAGGGAAGTGCTTGTTCCAAATGCGGGTGCATCTACCCGACGGTGCTGGATATGCGGAGAAGCCTCGCTTGTGCGAGTACATGACGGCAATTTGCCGGCAACTCTGACGAGCAGCGATTTTCAGATCACCGATAAACAGTACGGTCGCATGGGTGCTCTGGATCGGTGCGGCAATTGCGGATTTCATCAGTGCACCGACATGGCTAACGTCCTCGAGTACTATGTTGAAATGGAAGACCAGCATTACGAATGGACTAGGGAGGCGCGCGCGCTTCAGGGGCTCGGAATATTGCATCAAATTCCCGCAAGCCGGCTGCGCGGCCGCCTCCTAGACATCGGCGCAGGCAGCGGGATTCTGATCGAGCAAGCAAGAAAGCTGGGCTTGGAGGCAATGGGTGTTGAACCGTCGATCGAGCTGCAAACGCGCGCTGTACAACATGGGCTTAATGTTCACCTTGGCGTGTTGCCCCATATCGACATTCGCGGCCCCTTCGACATTATTACAGTTGTGGACGTAATTGAGCATGTGTCCGATCCTATCGGCCTGCTGCGTCAGGCCCGCGAGTTGCTCGCACCCGATGGGATGCTTCTCGTTGCGACTCCCGACCGGGGCTCCGTTGCCGCTCGTCTGATGGGGTGGAAGTGGTGGCACTACCGCGTCGCGCACATTGGTTATTTCGACCGTGCGACGCTTGGGGCCACAATCGAAAGATCGGGTTTCGGGCTTAGTGCGCTGAAGCGCCCAAGCTGGCGCTTTCCAGCCAGCTACTTACTTGAACGCGTGACATCCTATGGACCCAAAGCTCTGCAGTTCAAGCCGCCGGAAATGCTTGATCGGCTCATCGTCCCGTTGAATCTTCGCGATTCCATGCTGGCAATATGCAAGCTCCGCTAGTTGCTGATACGCTTTCAGGTAGGGCCGGTCGATTGAGGAACTGGCTGATCACCCCAACACGGCATCGTGGGGTCAGGACTCGACTGCCGACGAAGCGCAGTACCTGAAAGAGGGGCTACGGCG
>CADEDX010000229.1:4758-9821 GCA_902826195.1 uncultured Bradyrhizobium sp.
CGGTGACCTTACCTTCATGCCGCTCGTCTCCGTCGCAGTTCAGCCTTCGGACTTCGCCTTCAGCCCGAGCTCGACAAGCCGGCGTATGGCTTCGGGGCGCGCCGCAGCGCCGTTTTGATCAGCCCATTCGTCAATCGCGGCCAACTCCTGATGTTGCCAACGCATGCCGAGTTGTGTTCCCCGGCCGGTCGTCGGCGGTCGGCCGCGTTTCTTTTTTGGGGTACCCTTAATTGACTCTGCCATGAAATGATGGTACCACAAAATCAAGTTTGGGGAAGGTGGACGTCCGGCCCGGGGACGACGAGCCGCCGCCTCGGCAGCTTCGATCGCGCGACCAACCAAGAGAAGTCCTGGCAGACCATGGATCGCGATTCTGACGTCTAGCCGTCTACACTTGGCGCCGACCAGTAGCGATGCTGACAGCGTTCAAGAAGACCGACCCTCGACGCCTTCGGGTGGTTTTCCTGTGACCAGCATATTGACTTGGCCAGCGCTAAAAGGCGTTGATGGTACTTTACGCCTCAAGTGCGATATTGGCGTTGGCAAAAACTGGAGCTCGACGTGTTTGCACCAGCTGTCCTCGCCACTCTGACACTTATTTTCATTTTACTGGCAGCGGTCGTCGTGCGTGTTTTGGGGACCAACAGCGGCTACAAAGCTATCTTTGTTGTCTTGGGGGTTGCAATTATGCTGAAGACTATGTTCGGATGGTGAGAGATCGCTTAGTCGCGCCAACCATCGCAAAAACCGCCAATCGGCAATCTTTGCCAGAGGTTGACGCCGAAGAGATACACGAAGTTTGGTTTCCGGATCGATCTTCGTCGTGGCCACTGCAACAACTCTACCGCTGCGTGGCGAGGATGTGTCCGTCAGTCGTATCCTGTCGTTGCTGCCAGACGCGTGCGCGATCGGTGTTCGCCTCAGGGTCGGCTGAGCAGCTTTCAGATAGACCGTTGCCTATTTTTCATCCCCACCAATGCCGTGGAGGCTAAACAGGGCGTTCGTTCACTGGCGGTTTCACCTCCGAACAACCGCAAAACTATCGCACAAATCTAAGTTTGCAAAATTAGTTGCATGAAAAATTGTGCTTGCCCGATCGATTAGCCTGCCATGTTCAACATCCTACCCTATTTCTGTCTCCCGTTCACAAAGTCGGCGTTTTTTGGGCTTCCTTTCCGTTTACAGTCGTTCGTTCATGGACCGCAACCGCGTTAGCTGAAGCAGTGCGACCGTTTTCCAAGGAATTGCTTATGATCCCGAAAACAATTGCAACATTACTAATCCTAGCGGCCTTCGCTACAGTCACTACAAACTTGGCGTCGGCCCAAGGCACCGGGTTCAAGCGCGACGGCCTGAATGGGGGAGGTGGTGGGTTCCATGGCCGAAGCTTCCAAGGACGAGGCCTCTACGGACGAGGATCCCACGGAAGAGGTTTCGGTGCATACGGGTTCTTGGACGGCTACGGGTACGATAACGACAGCGGATCTCCTGACTGGTACGGAATCTCTTCTGGTTATGATGAGTGCCCTCTCTTCCGCCAGCGTATGATGACGCGCGACGGATGGCGCGTCAGAATGGTTCCGATCTGCTAAACCAATCCGGACGCGGAATTAGAGTTTCCCGGCCGATCCCCACAGGTTATTGCTGTCAGCGTTGCGGGCAGCCGATAGGCTGGCGGCGGTGGGAGCTCGGACTGTAGGCAGGTCCAGCAGTCCTGGTGAGAGCAACCTCAGCGCAACTGGGCCCGAGATCTGCCCTCTGGACTTGGCATCCCTGCCGATGGCGCCGAACTATCAACGGGCTGCCGCGATCCCGAATAGTCGAGCTCCATGCCGTTCACCTGACACGAAAGCGTGCTTATTCCTGTCGTAAGGCTAAAACCATTAGCGCGCGGGATCTGAACCGTCGAAAACTGATAGAATATGCCGAAGGCTCTTTGATTGCCGCTAAGCGGGATGGTCCCCAATTGAAGCGTGAGCGCCGTTACGTTGGATGCTCCGCCTGATCCGGGACAATTGAACGAGCATGCCTTCCCGCCAGTGCATGAATATTGCCACTCGAACGCGACCTCTGATGCGCCTAGATACGGGGCGCCGTCTTGGGATCGCTTTCCGTCCTGAGCGCTTGCCGATTGCATCAGAGGACTGGCAACGAGCAATAGCCCACTGAAAACCAGCGCGGGTACACTCTTCTTTGCTTTACGCATAAGGGTACTCGAGGCCGTTCGGTTTCAGCCTTTAGCTTAGTAGGGAGGGCCAATGCTTGGCAAGACGCAAGTGCGCGCAACGCCGGCCAGGGGGTTAAAACCTGGGCTCTGAATGGGCTTACCGCAGCGCGTAAACGTGGCGTATGATGGTGTGGCTTGAAGGCAGCCAAACGGGCCGTCCGACCTTGGTCACATTTAAGACATCAAATCGACACAGCTTTGCCGCGTTGCGTGTCCTATTTTTGCCGCTCGCGTGGCTTACCGAGGGGCTATACGCGTTATCGCACTCGATCAGCACATATCGACGACGGGACGTGAATTTTAGATAATACTGCATCCTGACGACATCTGGCGCTGACGGTTTTTGATGTCGTCGACATAACCGCGGCACGCACCGGTCCAATGCCACAGTTCCGATATCGAGCCGTCACTCCCGCAGGCGAGATCATCGTCGGCGAGGTCGAAGCTTCGTCGCGTGAGGAGGTGGTCCGGCGCATCGAGTATCTGGGACACCTGCCGATTGATGCCGAGGTCGCGGCAACAGGAATTCTGACCCGGAGTCGTCGGCGCGCCGAAAAGCCGCCGCGATCTCGCGATGTTTCGATCTTTCTTCGCCAGCTTGCGCTTCTGATCGGCGCTGGACTGACGCTCGAAGCGGCGCTCCAAACGCTCGGCGAAGATACCAGCAAGGCACTGGCCGGCTTTGCCAATGGGTTGCGAGCATCGATCTCCGCGGGAGAAAGCTTTGCGGAGGCGCTGGAACGTCATCCTTCGACCATCGATCCCGCCTATGTAGCGATGGTACGGGTAGGGGAGGCGTCGGGTAAGCTCGAAGCCGTGCTGCGTGCGATCGTTGAAGATCGAACGCGCCGGGAACTGATGACCGATCGGATCAATTCGGCGATCCGCTATCCTCTATTTCTTATCGGCACGGCTACAGTCATTCTTCTGTTCTTTCTGATGTATGTGGTCCCTCAATTCGAGCCGGTGTTCAAGGATCTCGGTGGGCGACTCAATTCAGGCGCGGCGTTGATCGTCGCGGCCTCTATCTGGCTGCGTGCCAATGTCGACCTGTTTCTTGGGATGTGTTTGTTCTTGGTCATTGGCGCCTGGCTGCTGTTGAGCCGGCGCGAATGGCGGGCGCGGATCGTCGCCGCGATCGCAAGGCTTCCGGGAATTGCGGGACCGATGGGCGACCGACGTACCGCTCGGATCGTCGGAACGCTGGGCCTACTGCTGGAAAATGGGGTGGCGCTTCCGACCGCGCTGAAAATTCTGCGCGATGTCTTGACCGAGCCTGACTACGTTGCCGCGGTAGACCGCGTGCACGAGCAGGTACGAAATGGCCGAAATTTTGCCGACGCCTTGGCGGAAACCAATCTGCTTCCGCCGCTTGCGGTAAGGATGCTGAGGGTCGGCGATCAGGTCGGAGACCTTGCCTCCATTGTCCGTCAGGCGTCGCAGTTCTATGAGCACAAGCTTGGCCTCGGCCTCGACAGGTTGATGGGTGCGATCGGACCAGCCACAATTGTTGTTGTCAGTGTCGTCATCGGTACGCTGATCGTATCGATTATGAGCGCGCTTCTCAGCATCACGGAACTCGCGCAATGATCCGTACCGTCAGGATGGACCGACGCCTGCAGCCCAGACCCCGAAGGGCATTCAGTGATCGACGCGCCGGTTTCACGCTGATTGAGGTCGTGGCCGTGATGCTGATCATTGCGTTGGTCTCGTCGCTTGCGATCACGATGATGCCCGGCACCGGACGAGGCGGGCTGAAGGCCCTGACGCTCGAAACGGCAGCACTGCTTCGGCGCGAACGTCTCGGTGCAGTTCTGACCGGGCGGGACCGCCAGGTTTCGCTCGACGGCGAGCGTCGGGTTCTGGTCGGGGATGGAGGCAGTGTCCTCGTCATCCCGCGTGATGTCGTCTTCGACGTCTTTGGCATCGACGCATTGTGGTCCGGCCGCCAGGCAGTCGTTCGTTTCACGCCGGACGGAGCCTCGACTGGAGCAGTGCTGAAACTATCACGTGAGAATGCCGAGTATGAAATTCGAGTCAATTGGTACACGGGGGGCGTCGCAATTGCGCCGTGACGGCTCGGGGCAGGCGGGTTTCACCCTTCTCGAGGCCCTGGTATCCCTGGCGGTAATTCTCGCTTTTGCAGCAGTGCTCGGGCCGCACCTGTCTCAGGCGCGCCGCATCATGGCCAATGCCGACGGCCGCGTCGCCGCGCAAGTTCTGCTGCGCTCCCTGCTCGATGCTCCCTTCGATCGTTCCGGCGCGGCGACCACGTCGCGAGACGGCGAAACAGCCGGGCTGCGATGGCGTGTCGCCTCCGAGCCGTTCGCCGTTGCGGCTCCCCGCGCTGCCGACCGACCGAACTGGCAGGCCTATCGTGTGATGGCAAGCGTGGCGTGGGGCTCTGATCAGGTCATTACCGCGGAAACGATACGGCTCCGCAGGGCGCCGGGACGATGAAAATGCAACGGAAGCGAACACGCACCGGGTGTGATGACGGCTTCACCCTGATCGAAGTCCTCGCCGCGCTCGCGATCGCCTCAGTGATCATCACGGCCAGCGCGGCCCTGATTCACAATGTCGCGCTTTTCTTCGATCGCGGAACAAGGAGTGTCATCGAGGCGGAACGACTGATGCTCGCAGTAGAGCGTTTGGCGGGTGATTTCAGCTCGGCCCGCTTCGTGTCGCGAAGAACCGAGCAGGGGACAGCCGCCGCTGCTTTCGTTGGCGAGCCGTCTGGCATCGTCTTGGTTAGTGCAGGCCGGGCTATATCGTGGTCGCTCGACGACGACCTGATCAGTTTGGCGGTCAAGCAGGACGGCGAAGTTAGCCGTTT
>CADEDX010000230.1 GCA_902826195.1 uncultured Bradyrhizobium sp.
ATCGGCGCCGGGCCGCCGGATCAACAAGCTCCAAAACCGAAAAACCTCCGGGAGGGCATTCCCGGAGGTTTCGGAGGTTTAACGTAAGTAGTGTTGTGTCTCCGTGGAGACCAAGAGGTAACCAGGCAAGCCGGCCGACTTACCGAAGGTGAAACCGGCGAACTGGATGAACACCATTTCAACCGCAACATAGCTGCCGCCTGCCGTGGAGAGCAGCGCGCTGTTGAACGCCTGGCCGGTTGGGCCAGAACTCTCGGCGTCAGCGGCCCGCAATGGATGATCCTGATGGCCCTGGCCGATCTCGACCAGGGCGAGGGCGTGCCGGTCAAGGTCGTGTCGAAGATGCTCCATGTCGACCCATCCTTCGTGACGACCCAATCCAAAATGCTTGAGAAGAAGGGTTTCATGCGCCGCAAGACCTCGGGAGACGATGCCCGGGTCGTGCAGATGTCGCTAACCGACAAGACCTATAAACACATCGCCAGCCTGGCTTCCCAGCAGGAAGAGCTCAACAACTTCATTTTTGCGGAATCGTCGAGTTCACCGGCAAGCTCACGGCGCTCAAGGCGCGTCTGGAAAAGGCCAGCCTGAAGATTTCGATGGGCCTATGAGGTGAGAGCATGATCTCCGCGCAAACGCATGCCGCGTTGGTCGCGAGGGAAATCCAGTTTCCACTTTTCCGGATCATGCTCCAGTCGCCACCTCCCCGCCGAGGCGATCGGCAACCCAGTCGAAGATAAACCCGTTGGCGAGCGTCGGGTTGTCATGATGGCCTTGCCCGGCCGCCGTCTCCGAGCTTTCGAAAATCTTGAGTGAAATATCGCGATGTTGGGCCCGCAGCCGCTCAAACAGATCGGCGACGACGCTGCTTTTCAGCCAGCCCTGCCCCGCCCACGGTGATCAGAACCGGGCAATGAAATCTCAGTGCGGGCCCGCCGCTTTCAATCCCGTGGCTTGTCAATTCCTGGCTTGCAGAACCATCCGGCCGCAGGCGATTCATCAGGAAGGCGTTCTCATGCATATCCCAGAGCCCGCCGTCACAGACCGCGGCGGCGAAGCGATTGTCGAAGACGACACCGCGTGCGACAAAGGACGACCCCGCGCGGTCGCCAACCAGCGCGATCCGGTGCGGATCGACATCGTCCCTCGTGGTCAGATAATCCATCTTATGGCTGATGGAGGACTCCAGGTCGCGGCGGCCGACAATGCGGTCGAATTCGGCGTCGCTGCCGGAGCCTAGAAGATCGACCGCGAGCAGCGCCATTCCCCGCTCGCGGGCATGACGGGCTATCTTGAACAGGTATTCTTCCTTGCGATGTCCGGGATCGCCCATGCACACGGCAACAGGCGCCCGGCCGGAAGCGGGCGGGGCCGGCAGGAAATACCCCTCCAATGGATGGTCCTGCAGCCAGGAAATTTCGACGACCTCGCCGGCCGGTGTCGCATGCTCGATAAAGCGACGGGCACAGTTCCGCATCGCTTCGATCGCCTCCTGCTGCCTCACATCGGCGGATTCCAGCACGAAGGTCGATGCCTGATAGTAGTTGATCGCGCGAAGCCAATTGCTTTGTGCGGTCAACCTGTGGCCGCAATCGATGGCGGCATCGGCGCGCGCGGCATTGCGGTCAGCGATCCTGAGCCATTCCCGGTGCCAGGAGTTGGCGCGATCGTGCGGATCAATTCGACTGGCGACCAGGAAATATTCGGAAACCAATGAGCCGCCTTCCTGAGCCGCACCCGCAGCTTCAGGAATTCGGTCGAGAACTCTTCACTGTCCAGCCATTGAACGTGGCCTTCCGGACTGAAATGGACTGTCATTTACCGGCGGAGCTTAATTGACTGCATCAGCTGTCTACTCTTGTTTTGGAGCTATTAGCTGACACTTTTTCGTTAGCCGAGTGCCTGAGGGGGCACGCATGGCAGGCATCCCGCGACGTAAGGCAATTCTGTCAATCCGTTGTCGCCATGTCCTCACACTTCTCCTCATACATCGCGACATCACCGAGCAAGTCGATGGTGGCGCATCGACGTCTCAACAATCGCTCACCAACCGTTACCAGCTTGGCCGGCAGGAACCGTCCGTCGCTTTCCGCGTTTTTCCGCCATGAGAATCCCAGAAGAAAACTGCAATATGGTCCTGGTCGCTGCCGTCACGCTGTTCAGCATGGCCGTCGCCGGTGGCGCTGCACTGCTCGACTCGTCCGATACACACCGAATGGTTGCGGATCGGACCTTTGGCTACACCGTACCAGCGCCTTCCTCAGACAAGCGCATCATCACCGTCAGCGATCAGCCACCGGCGCGCGTGGTCGGCGCGCCCTTCGTCCCCAACACGAATCCGCGCGAACGGTAAGCATGACGAGCTGCCACGCACCGTGGAGCTCGCATCTTCGCTCATCCAACTTCATATGCACGCGGGCGGTCACGAACTGTCACCGTTTTGTCACCTCGCGCGCAAAAGCGCGGCAGTTATCCCCCGCCACCTCGCCATCCGCTTGCTTCCACAAAAGCGGTTTGATGGAGTGATTTGGGCCGAGGTGTTTCATGAAATGGATGAAGGAACGCGATCTCCTGATCGCGCAGACGATGGCGTTTGTTCAGTCGGTAACCGGCAAGGCGCCGGTGGCGGCCAAGACGCCCGAGGCCTCCGGAGAGGTCGCGGCGTCGGCCGCCCCGTTCTCCGTCGAGACATTTGAAGGCGAGACATTCAGGGTCGAGACAGTCAAAGTCGAGACAGTCGAAACCGCGCGCCCGGCCGCGTCGGCGCTTCCCGACGTCGCGCTTCCCTTGGTCCAGATGCCCCCGGTCCCGACACCGCCCGCCGTCATGCCTGCGGCGGCAGTAGAGGTCCAGCCACGTACCGTCCAGGCGCCTATAATAAAAGTGTCGGCGCAAGCGCCGCGCGAGATGCCGACCCCGACTCCGTTTGCCCGCCTCGACCTGCGGGAGGACTTTCAGTCCGAGATTCGGGCTCGGGTTGCCAGTTTCCGCGCCCATCAGGAACGGTTCAACCGCGAGCGCGAAGCCTATTGCACGGCCACCATGGCCAAAGTCCACGCCGTCCTGAAAGAGGGCGAGATGCCGCCGCCGCGGCCTGAAAAATAACGATCAATATCAATAGGATGATCGCAACAGCGCCCGGCCCCGGCGCTACTTTGCATGGGGTTGTTTTCAATATTTCAGTTCGGGCCCGCCGGGCGCTCTCACCTCCCCGCGATCTTCCCCAGTACCGGCAGCAGATGGGTCAGGAACGCCTGCGGGTCTTCGCTCATCGGAAAGTGGCCGAGTCCTTTCATGATCGTGGCTTCGCAGCCGGGAATGCTGTTTGCCACCGCCAGCGTCTCCTCTGGCGTGCAGGAATAGTCGTACTCGCCGGACAAGAGAAACAGCGGACAGCGCCTGGTGTCGATCTGCGCGACGCGGTCGCGGATGTCGCCGTCCAGCTTGTAGAAATACAGGTCGCCCTTGAAGACGCCGGGACCGCCCTGCATGTAATGCCACAGCGTCTCCCAGCGCTCGCTGTCCGGCGCATCGGGGCCGACGAGGCCCGAGACGATGGCGCCGCTGACTTCGCCGCCATGCACGTCCGCCCGGTGCAGGAAATTGAGATCGTAATAGGGATCGACATGGGCGCCGGCCTGCAGGCCGATGATGGCGCGGAATCGCTCGGGGTGCTCCAGCGCCAGATGCAGCGCGATACGGCCACCGATCGAGCAGCCGATCAGGATCGGCCTGTCGAGCCCGAGCGCAGCCGAGATCTCCAGCACCATGGTGGTATATTGCGCCGAGGTGAGCTGGTATTCCTCCTCATGCCAGCCGGCCGGCGGCGAGGATTTTCCGTGCCAGGGCATGTCGAAGGCGATGACGCGGTGGTTCCGGGTCACCCGGGCATCGTTCATCAGGCCGCGATATTGCCGCCCGTCGCTGCCGGCGGTGTGCAGGCACAGCAGCGGCGTCCCCTCGCCGGCTTCCTCGACATAGATCCGGTGCGGCCGGCCGAACAGGTCGAGATGCATGTAGCGGCCGACGATCGGCTCGAATCTCGCGCTCATGCGGCGGCTCCGTCGCGCAGCTTGCCGAGCGCTTCCTTGAAATAGCGCAAATGGGACATGAATATCTGCAAATTGCCTTCCGCCTTGAGCGCACGCCGCTTGATCAGCGCCATCAAATCGTTGGAGCCCGGCGGCGGCCGCCGGCTCCAGAACTTTTTCCACTCGTCTTCGGAGGCGCGCAGCGCAAAGGACGAGGACGGCATCACGAACGGCCCTTGTGCCACCGCGACGATGCGGCCCTCATAGATCGAGATCAGCCAGGGGGTGGCGCCAACTTCGAGCAGGAAACAGGTGGTCAAATAGCGGCCGCGCCGGACCAGGCCCTGGTCGCCATTGACCCGCTGCTGCAGCACTTCGATCATTCCCGCCCCCCATTCTCTTTGACAGCCATGTTCCGTGGAATGCGGCGGCCGTCAATCGGCCGGCGTCAGAGCCAGGCGCATACCAGCGCCACGTTGGCCGCGCAGGCGACCAACAGGCAGATCGTCAACCTGAGCTGGACGCGCGGGCTGGAGGTCTGGGGGCTCATCGTCATCACCGGAAACATCCGGCGATTCTGCTTGGCGAGTCTCGGGGATTCTTTTTTCCAGGATTTACGTCTCGTTAAAGACTCAGAGACTCCACGAAAATGGGCCGAAACGAGCCAATTTGTTCCCGAAACCAGCATTCGAATGCTGTCATGGAGCCAAACCTGACGAATCAAGTCTGAAACCCGGCCTCCGCTTCTGCGTTGACCGTTTTTACCGGAGCCGACAATGCCCTACGCGCTGTTCTCGAACGATGCCAAGCTGAGCAAGGCCTACCCGACCGCGGCGGATGTCTGGAAGATCGCCCGCAACAGCGGTCTGGTCGTCGATGTCGTCTCCCCCGGCGGCAAGCATGCCCCGCATCCCGTGCTGGACCACGACTACGAGATCAAACCGTGCCAGCTCGAGCCGCATGAAGATCCCGCCCGAAACAAGGCGGACGCCGAGCACGACGCGCAGACCGAATTGCAGCTGGCGTCATGAGAACAGCCGGTCAGGCGACCGGCGGCTGTCGACACACGCCCCTCCGCCGCGGAAGGATTCGCGGAGGTCGATAAATCTGGAAATCGCTTCTAGGGCGTCGCCGAGACCAGCGACGCCTGTTCGGCAGTCACGGCGACACATGCCTTGCGCCGCTGCAGTCCCCGGATCGCGCCGGTTACCTTGCGCACCTTGCCGACGCCGCAGGCGGTATCCTGCACGAAGGCTACTTCGTAGGGAGCAAGAATAAGCGGTTCGGATTTGAGGACGGTTTGAGCAAGGCACGGACAAGCCGCTGCAGAAAAGACCAGCCCTAACGCAAAAGCACGCATGTTTTTAAGTGTCCAACCCAGCCCGGCTGGAACTTATAATAGCGCATCATGACGAAAAGTTGCGCACCTCGAAATTTTTTTTAAAGCGTTCGAAAGTGTCCTCAGGCGCGAGGCGCGCGGACGCCCGAATGAAAAAGGCCGGCATGACGCCGGCCTTCTCGATCTCCATGCGAGACGCCTTATCAGTATCTGGCGGCAGTCCCGCCGCCCCAGCCGAACCGGTAGTTCACGCCGACCTTGGCGGTGTGTTCGTCGTTGCGGAAGCTGCGGCCGGCAATATCGGCAGGCCCGGCCGTGAAGGTGGTGTTGCCGAAATTGTAGTACTGGTACTCGGCCTTGGCCGACCAGTTCGGTGCGAACATGTATTCCAGGCCGCCGCCGACGGTGTAGCCATCCTTGTGGTTGCCGTTGGTGGTGAAGCCCGCTGGCACGCCGGCCACCGACACCCCGAGATTGTTGCCGTCGCGCCAGGCGTAACCGCCCTTGGCGTAGAGCAGCGCCGGACCCCAGGTGTAGCCGAGCCTGCCGGTCACCGAGCCGATCTGGTCGGTATTCGACGTCACGAGGGTGCCGCCCGGAAACAGCACGCCGTTATTATTGTTACTGGGCAGCCAGCTGTACTGGGCTTCGACACCCATCACCCAGTTCGGCGCGAACTGATAGTCGAAACCGCCCTGCACGCCGCCCATGAACCGGGCGTCGCTGCCCTGCAGGGAGTGGTTACCTGCAAAAGCCCCCCCGAGATGGCCGCCGACATAGAACCCGGTCCAGTTGTAGACGACCTGCGGCGCGGTGTAGGCCGGCGCCTTGGTGTAGGGCCGGGCTTGCATGTCGGCCGCGAAAGATGGCGCAACCATGGCGGCCAGCGCGGCAGCCCCGAGCACTAACTTCTTCATTTGACTATCCCCGTTACGAACGTTGCAGATACCAATCCAAACAACGTGACTTCATTTGGGTTGCTTTGCGGCGAGCGCCCGCGACCCGTTGGCGCGCGACTGTGACGGCAGAGCAACAAACCGCTCCAGTTCCTCGCATATAGGGTTTTTTCTCCAGTTAAGGATCGGTTTCGCACTTAGTTGATGTCGGCCATGACTAAGGCAAGGTTCAACCCTCGCCGAAAAGTGATCCGATTTTGTTCACGGTTCCGTCCCGGAACCGGATCAGGACCCGCATTGAGCGCCTAGTTCGATGGCGGCGTGGGTAAGGGCCTGCGGCGCCTCGGCGATGCGCGCAATCAGCGCGTCATTTTCTCCAGTTCCGCGAACGGCGCGTAGGCCAGCCCCGCGCAGGGCTCGGCCGCGTTTTCGAGGATGCGGTCGAGGCGGCCGTCGACGAACAGCATGGCGCGCTCCCGCGGCTTACGATAATCGCCATCCGACTCGCGCGCGCTGAACCGAAGACAGACGACATAACGCTGCCGCCCGCCGATGACACGCTCGACCGGCTCGGCCATGACGGCATCGCGCAGGCCGACGGGATTGTTGAGATAGGTCTTCATGAACGACAGCACCTCGGTGCGGTAATTCCTGGGAAACGGCTGGCTGGACACTCCGCGGTCGTCGGTAAAGGTGATCGACTTGCCTTCATCGCTGGCGGCACATGCCGACAGGACGACTGGCAGCAACATCATCGCCGCGAATTTGGCCGAACGTCTCACGCGAATGCTTCCCCTGCCCTCCGCCGTTTCTTAAACCGCCCGAGGCGAGATTGGAATTCGCAACTCGGTTATCCCGTCACATTCGCTCTCGAAAATTTGAGCGCGCCAGCCCACCGCCATCAGCAAAGCGAATGGCGGTGGGCTGGTCGGTCATTCGCGAAGCGCGCGCGGGCAATGGGGGCGAAACGCGCACCAGCGAATCGGGTTCAGCCGCGCTTGGCGGATGGCGTCACGTGCTTGATCGCGATATGCTTGGCGTGCGCCTTGTGCAAGCCGATGTGCTTGTGGTGGCGATGGTACGGTAATGCTTGTGATGGCCGTCCACCTTGGCGTTGGCGTTCAGCAGCTTTGCCTTGCCTTGCGGTGCTTTGGCGACCGGCACCTGCGTGACCTTGTTGACCGGCGTCTGCACGGTCTTGCCCGGCGTGCCGGCCAGCGCAGGCGCGGCGAGGACGGAAACGGCGACGAGCGCCGCCGAAATGGTCTTGAGCATGATTGTCTCCTCTGATGTCTGCCGCTTGGACCGGCGGCGTCTCTGGCCGAAAACCCTGATGTCGCCGATCATGCAGGCGACGCTGACGCTAGAGGCTGCGCACTGAACCTGTTCTGAAGAGAACTTTCGGACTCCGTTCATCTGAATGACACGTTCGTCATGTCGGCTGCCGGCGGGACGCCGGTGAAAGTTGGCGGAAAAGAGGTTGAGGCGTTGGAATGTTCTCGGGCGCCAGGGGTTCAAATCAACGGACTTCAGTGTAGGATCCCCGAACCGGCCATCAGGAGAGATGCATGAATAGACTTGCGATCAGACTTTTGACTCTAGCCATGTTGTCGCTGACGCTCGCGGCAGCGCCTGTCGTCAGCGTCGTCTATGCCGCGCCCGACAATGATCCGCCGCCGCCCGACAAGAAGAAAAAGAAATCCAGCGAAGCCCGTCCGGGCAGCGAGCAAACCGCATTCGCGGATGGCTATCGCGCCGCCTACGCCGCGATCTACGACCGCCACGACTATGCCTCGGCGATCGGGCAGTTGAAGGCGCTCGGCCGTGACGACACGGCCGCCGTCGCCAACCTGATCGGCTACTCCTATCGCAAGCTCGGCGACTACAAGGTGTCGCAGTTCTGGTACGAGCGCGCGCTCAAGGCCGATCCGGGCCACGTCAAGACCTGGCAGTATTACGGTCTGTGGCAGGTCGAACAGGGCAACCGCGACCAGGCACAGTATCACCTGAACAAGATCGCCCAGCTCACCGGCACCGCAAGCGAGGAATATCGCTCGCTCGCCGCGGCGTTGGAAAAGCCGCCGGGTACCGGGCTGGTTTACTGATGCAATAAAGTCTCCGCCGTCATCGCGAGCGAAGCGGAGCAATCCATCTATCCGTCATGCCGTGACATGGATTGCTTCGCTCCGCTCGCAATGACGAACAAAATGACCGGCGCAGTGCGTAATCGCTGCGCCGGTTTTCTTTTGACTCACTTCATCACCTTCTCGACCTCGGCACGGAACGCCTGGCGCGCGGCGTCGCGCGAGTAGAACATGTGGCCGCCGGGATAGACGACGAGTTTGACGCGATCCGATCGCGCGTAGGCCGGCAACTGGTCGAGGATCACCTTCGAACCGAAATAGGGTGTCGCCAGATCGAACAGCCCGTGGCCGACCAGCAGCTTCATTTTCGGGTCGAGCGCCAGGATCTGGCGCAACTGTGAAACCGACTCGGCCGGCCCGCGGCCGAAATCCCAGGCTCTGTTCACGGACTCATTGAGCAGGTGATAAGAGCCATCGGGACGCCAGTTGAGTTTGCGCGTAGTGAGTTCGACCGCCGCACTCGTCAGCGGCGCCGTCAGGGAATCGCCGGAAGGATCGCCGAATTGAGAGTAGCTGGAATCCGGATAGGGATCGAAGCCGGAGACCGACGCATCGTAGCGTCCCGTCACGCGGCCGTTGCGGCGATCGAACTCTCTGCGGAATTCGCCGACATCGAAGCGCCCGGCCAGCCTGCGGCTTACCGCCTGATCGATGCCGGTCAGCACGGCCACCTTGTCGGAAAGTCGCGTCGTCGCTTCCCGATCCGCCTGCCCCTTGAGAAGGTCAGTAATGAACTCACCTTGCGCGTAGCGCTCGACATCGGCGAGATCGGCGCGCGTCACCGCCCCCTTGGCTTCGCGCGCCACCGCCGCCATGCTCGGCAGCGTGTACACATATTGCAGCAGGCTCGAACCGCTGAAGTCGCGGAAGTCGAACAGAGGCGAGACCATGATCAGTCCGCGCACGCCGACGCCCTGCTGGGTCTGCAGATTGCGCACGATCTTCGGCCCGCGGATGCCGCCATAGCTCTCGCCTGCGACGAATTTCGGCGACAGCAGGCGATCGTATTTTTCCAGCCAGCGCCGGATCACCAGCGCGAGAGCGTTGACGTCGCCGTCCACGGAATAGAACCGTTTGCGCGCGTCCTCGCCGGACGCCACGAAACGGCTGTAGCCGGTGCCGACGGGATCGATGAACACGAGATCGGTGAAGTCGAGCCAGGTTTCGGCATTGGGCAACAGATCCGGCGTCGCTGACGATACCGCGCCGTCACCCGATATCGAGATGCGCCAGGGACCGGCGTCGCCGAATTGCAGCCACGCCGAGGACGCGCCCGGGCCGCCGTTGAACAGGAACGTCACGGGCCGGCTGATGCGATCGATGCCCTCGAGCCGATAGGACGTATAGGCGATATCGGCCTGCGGCTCGCCCTTGTCG
>CADEDX010000231.1 GCA_902826195.1 uncultured Bradyrhizobium sp.
GCGCGCGCCATCCACGAGGCGAGCGACCGCCGCGACCGCCCGTTGATCCGCGTCAACTGCGCAGCAATCCCGCGCGAACTGTTCGAGAGCGAGTTCTTCGGCCACGTCCGCGGCGCCTTCACCGGCGCGATGCGCGACCGGATCGGCCGCTTCGAACTGGCCGACGGCGGCACGCTGTTCCTCGACGAGGTCGGCGAGATCCCGCTCGAACTGCAGGGCAAGCTTTTGCGCGTGCTGCAGGAGGGCAATTTCGAACGCGTCGGCGAGGAGCGCACCCGCGCCGTCGACGTCCGCCTGATTGCCGCCACCAACCGCGACCTCAAGCAGGAAGTACAGCGCGGACGATTTCGCGAGGATCTCTATTTCCGGCTCAACGCGTTCCCGGTGGAGTCGGTGCCGCTGCGCGAGCGCCGCGAGGACATCCCGCTGCTGGCGCAGCATTTTCTAACCAGCAAGGCTCTGAAATCCGAGCTTCGCCTGTCCGAAGGCGACGCACGGAAACTCTCACGTTACGACTGGCCCGGCAATGTCCGCGAACTGCAGAACGTCATCGAACGCGCCGCGATCCTCGCGCAGAACGGCCGCCTGCGCATTGACCTGCCGGATGTGCCGGGCGCGCCGCCCTCGCCGGCCGCCACGCGCGCAAAACAAGACAGCCGTCCCACGGTCATGACATCATCCGAAATGCGCGCCCACGAACGCGCCAACATCGAAGCGGCGCTTGCGGCCTGCGCCGGAAAAGTGTTCGGCCCCGGCGGCGCGGCCGAGTTGCTCGACATCAAGCCGACGACGCTGGCGTCGCGCTTGAAGGCGCTGGGGATTGCCAATGGGCCGCGAGTGAGCGGCTGAAGGGACCATGGCTGCGACCGTCTGCGCAGACCCGAACGCAAGGCAAGAGGCCGTGGACTTGAGGACAACGTTACGCGTTGCCCTGAGCGCCCACAGCCTCAACCGACCGAGAATTGTGTTACCCATGTCAACGGTCTGATCTGTTACCGATGTTCCCGGTTGCTTATCGCCAGCCCCCGGACTCGATGGGAATCGTCATCTCCGTTTTGGCTAGCCTGCTTGCACGTCCTTTAGCTCCAAGATGCGTTCCCCTTCCTCCTCCTCTTCTTCGAGCCCGGCAAAGTTGGGGTCGACAGTTGCGCCGGCCTGGCCATCGGTGGCTGCCGTGGCTCCGGGATCAAAGCTTGGTCCGCCAAAGCCGCCGAGGCCGGCGACAATCGACCCGGGATCGACGTTGGGGCCAAGGCCGCCGTAGAAGCCGCTGAGAGCACCGAGGCCACCAAAGCAGCCGCCGAGCCCAAGGGCCTGCTCCATATAGCCTTGTGCGAGGTGCTGAAACCCTTCGGAAAGAGCCTGACGCGCGTCGGAGAAATCCTGGCGCCCCTCGGCGAATTCGCGACGCCCCGCAATCGTGTGCGCGATGCCGCCCAGGATGTCGCCGCGAGCGAAGTCCTGCCGTGCCTCCGAGAATTGCTTCTGCGCCTCTGCGAAATGCTGCCGCGCCTCTTGAGTCTCCTGGCGAGCCTCACGGAAGTCCTGGCGCGCCTCGTAAGATTCAGAAGCGGCTCCGTAATTGCCAATTTCACACATGGTGAAGTCCTCTCTTTAAATGAATACCCTGCGTCGCCAGTGTGGCGACGCATCCGGATCCCTGCCCGCATTTTGCCTGGGCGGCAGAACGAGTTCCGTGAGATCTGTCACCCGCAACGGTGGTGCGCATTTTCGAGATGCAACTTTGAACTTCTCTCCTGGAACGGCCGGCTGCGCATCCACCTGCCCGACGTGTCGAGTGTGCCACCCTCCCCGGCCAACGCGCACCCGCGGTCCTGACATCGACCGAAATGCGCGCCTGCGAGCGCTCCAACATCGAGGCCGCGCTTGCGGCCTGCGCCCCAAGAGTTTTCGGCCGCGACGCTACCGACATGCTCGACATCAAGCCGACCACGCGGGCCTTGCATATCAAGGCGCTGGGGATTTCACATTCGCGCGGTTCGGCTGGCTGATCACGGCGCGTGTTTAGAGGTCAGTTATCCAGGGGAAACGAATGTTGCCCCGCCCGACAGAAGGCAGCGGCTTGCGGACGTGGTGGACCTTGGCCGAAACCAGGAATGCGCGCGGAGTCAGCGATTTTTCATGGCTGATGTTGCGCGTTTGCAGCGCATGGCAGATTGGGAGACAGGCGGCGCTGGCGCGAGTTCTGCGGCCGGCTACCGGAAGTCGCGAAATCAAACACGTCGGAAACGGCGCCGATTGAAGTCGGGAAAAAATGGCAACGACGGCTTTGCTTTGCGAGCCCACTATCGGAAAGCTGCCTCGCGCCTAGATTGCTCCGTAATAACGCGACGCCGAACGCACGTTGCTACCCTACCGTTCGCGCGATATTCGCGAAAACTTCTGATCCCGATTTTACAGTTTTGTGTCGAATAAAGTTTGAGCAGTACGGGTCGCCGATGCCGTGGACCTTGCGACATATCGCGTTTAGTTTTTTGCCAACGGCGGACGAGCGCAAAAACACGGAGGGGCAAGGGCGTAAAGCCTTTGCCCCTCCCAAAAAACAGGTGGGGCATGGATGTGCTGGACTATTGCCGGGCCATGGCAGGCTATTGTCGTCAACGCACGCAGTTTGATGGCGAGGATTCCGCGTTCTGGTCAAAAGAGGCTGCGCAATGGGAAAGGTTGCTTCGCGAGCACGGTCGGCCCGGCATCGGAGCAAAGCGGAATATAGCATGGCCGCCAACATCAACGCGGGGCTTTATGGCTGATGGCGACGAGACCCTCCGTTACCGATGCCCGAAGCCGCAAGCTGAACGCCCTGTCTGAAGGGGCCCATGCGAGATCGCTTTGGAGGTCGCCTAAGCATCGTCCCCGCTTTGCCAATCCCGCCGTAGCGCCGTACGCAGCGTCGCCGCCCCCGAGATTTTCGCCACGCCAGCGTCGCAATTCGCGCAGAAAAATATTTCCATAACGGCCAACCCGGTTGCAGAATGGAGGTCGAGGCGACCACTGCGTGATCACGGGCGATCGTGTAAAGTGGAACAAAGTGCCGCCTGCCCCCATTTGTTCGGGTGCGGCTTCTTTTCGTGCACACAAGCCTTGGCGCTCGCGCGCAGAAGGGGTTGGGCATGGCGTTGACAGTGACGATCATCGTGTTCCTGGCCCTTCTCCTGTATGGATTCTGGGAATGGCTCTGGCACATCGCGACGTTCCTGGCTCTGGCGCTCTTCCTGTATCTAGCGTGGCCCTGGCTCTCGCAGATGCGATGGGACGACACAGTAATGGCCTGGCTGCAGCAAGTCCGATTGCCACAAGCGTCAGCGACCATCGCGCCGGGCGGACGGACGTATGCGGCGCCGCAACGCGCGCACGAGCCGAACGATCATTTCCAAGAACTTAGCCGGAAAAAGTATCCGCGCGCTTATCCGAAACCGACTCTTTGTGCGGAGAACTGGCAAGGACACGATATTTATCTTTGGAAAGGAAGGCGTTGGTATTTGATTCACAACGAACAGCCTTACCGATACCTCTGTGCTCCCGAGAGAAGACTCGAGTGGTGCTGGCCGATACCGCCAAATGCTTCTGCCGTGCCATGCCGAACCGACAAAGGTGACGGGTGGTGTTGGGGAAGTGCGGTCAGTTACCGCGATGATAGCTGACGACGCATTGGCATGATCGATTGCAGCGTGCTGGCCTGTTTCGACCGTCAGTCGCCTGGTTTGAAAAACGCGGTGGCCTGATTTGAAGTGTGATGTCTGTGTGACATTCACCACAGCGACTCGCAACAGAACTGCGTATCCCCTGATCACGGGCTGGCGGAAAGGGTTTCGCCACGCGGAAAACAATCAGGAGACCTTCAATGAGCAATCGCGCTTCCATGGCTGACGGAAAACGATCTTGAATCAGCTTTCGAGCGGCCAGGATACGAGGGCTCATTTCAATATCTTCGGGTCAAGCATCAGCATCACCACAACGGACACGCCCAAAGGGCCGATGAACTGCAAGACCGTTCGCGCCACAGTGCAAGCACCAGCCAGACTGCACCGTTCCGGTCTAGCAGAAGCGCCCACCGCACAAGATCAGTTCGCTAGTGGCCGCCTCAGTTGGCCACGCTTTTTTTCGAGTTTGAAAAGAGACGGGGGGATAGCCGGACATGAAAAGCGTTTTGAACGGACCAGGCGCACAGCTCTTCGGGATGCTCTCTATGTCGTTCGCCGCCGGTATGCTCGCCATTGTGGGGTTTAGGAAAGCCATCCGCAACGACAGTTAGTGGATGATTTTGGCTGGCCTTACCGTCGTCTATCTCGTCGTGATAGGTATCAACGCCATTCGGCATATTAGAAAGATAAGTGCCTCTTAGCGCTCGAAGAGGCAGCCTCAGTTGGCGGCCTCATTCAAATGCCGATGTGATCCCACGTCGCGATGGCTTATAGTTCCCTTAAAAGCCCGCGGTCGCCTTTCCACTGACACCCTTCCCCGATAGCATCGCCCAAGAAGACCGGATCAACCGGTCGCTACGTCAAAGGGGAGGATTTCATGCGCCGCAACATTCTTGCCGCGTCCGCGCTCCTGTTGTGGGGCGCATCGATGACCGCCCCGGCGGTCGCCCAGCAGCCGGTCAAGCTCGGTGTCCTCAACGACCAGACGGGATTGTATTCGGATCTCAGCGGCATGGGCTCGGTCCACGCCTCGCGGATGGCGGTCGAGGATTTTGGCGGCAAGGTGCTGGGCCGGCCGATCGAAGTGATCTTTGCCGACCACCAGAACAAGCCCGATATCGGCGCCAACATCGCGCGGCAGTGGATCGAGACCGAGGGGGTCACGCTGATCCTCGACGTGCCCAATTCGGCCGTTGGGCTTGCCGTGCGCGAGGTGACGCGCACGCGCGACGCCGTCGACATCAACACCGGCGCCGCCACGTCGGATCTCACCGGAAAGGCCTGTTCGCCGCACGGCGTGCACTGGAGTTTTGACACCTACGGCCTTGCAGCGACGATCGGCCAGGCGCTGGTGAAACAGGGCGGCGACAGCTGGTTCTTCATCACCGCCGATTACGCCTTCGGCCATGCGCTGGAAAAAGACACCTCGGCGTTCGTCACCGCCGCCGGCGGCAAGGTGGTGGGCGCCGTGCGCCATCCGCTCAATACCGCCGACTTCTCCTCCTTCCTGCTGCAGGCGCAGGCTTCCAAGTCGAAGATCGTCGCGCTCTCAAACGCGGGCGGCGACACCATCAACGCGATCAAGCAGGCCGGCGAATTCGGCCTCGGCCGCAAAGGCGACCAGCGCGTGGCAGCACTCCTGCTGCAGTTTCCCGACACCCACGCACTCGGCCTCGAAGCCGCGCAAGGCCTGACCGCGAGCGAGACCTTCTTCTGGGACCTCAACGACGCCACCCGCGCCTGGACCAAGCGCCTGGTCGCCCGAAACTCCGGAAAGCCGCCGAGCATGATCCATGCCGGGACCTATGGCGCGACGTTGCATTACCTCAAGGCGGTGGCGGCAGCCAGCACCACGGATGCGACCAAGGTGGTCGCCAAGATGAAGGAACTGTCGATCGACGACTTCTACACCAAGGGCACGGTGCGCGAGGACGGACGCGTGATGCGGCCTTATTATCTGCTGCAGGTGAAGAAGCCCTCGGAAACCAAGTATCAATTCGACTATCTCACGCTGCTCGACACGGTGCCGGCAGAGAAAGCGGCGCGGCCGCTGAGCGAGAGCGCCTGCCCGATGGTCAAGCGCTAAGCTCGGTCGCCGCGCCACAACGACCATGAGAAGAGGAAACCAGTCCCAATGAGCATTGCCGATCCCAACAAGACCATCCTGACCGGCGAGAACCCTTTCATCCGCTTGAGCCACAAGGACGGCGAACCGAACTCGACGGAGGCGAGCTATTGGCGGATCATCTTTTCGCCCGGCGGTCCCGGCCACGTGCTCTATTTGAAGAGCGAACTGACGGAACAGCGCTGGCGCATCTATTCCGACAACATCGCGATGGCGCGGTGGCTGCAGTCGACCGTTCAGGGCATGCTGAATGCCGAACTCTCCGACACGACGATCCCCTGCGCGGACGCGCAATTCTCCAAGACCGGCGATCCGCGCTACTTCTGGACCGAACACGTCAAATCGCACGGCGAAGACATCTCGCTGACCTGGTTCGATATCGGCGAGCCCTTGCTCATCCACTCGCAGCCGAACCAGATTTTGGACCGGCGCTACGGCGTGTGCACCGTGCTGATCCCGGCGCTCGGGACCCGCCTCGTCCGCAACGGCGTCGAGGCAGCGGGGCGATCCTGGCCGCGGGAACGTGAGGGGCGGCCCTTCTCGACATCGGCATTGGCATTTTCGGAAAGCTGGACCGAAGCGGTCTGAGGCGACGCCGCGAATCTTTCTGCGTTTTCCGCGAGGCGGAAGTCATCTGCTTCGTCGCGGACACAGTGCCACACCGCCACGCAGCATGTTCTACGCTAGTTTGATGCCCACGGTCCTCGCGACTCGACAAGAATAACAAAGAACAAGGGCAGGAAAATGAGAAAGCTGACACGGCGAACGTTCGTGATGGGTTCGGCCGCATTGTTGGTCGCACCGGCTGTAACGACCCACGCGCAATCCGCTTGGCCGTCAAAATCGATCAAGATCATCGTGCCTTACCCGCCCGGCGGCCAGACCGACGGCATCGCACGGGCGTTCGGCGACTTCCTGGCGCGGCAGGTGGGAAAGCCCGTCATCGTCGAAAACAAGAGCGGCGCCGGCGGCGTCATCGGCGTGACGGAAGCGAAACGCGCCGATCCTGACGGCACCACGATCCTGTGCACCATCTCGTCATCGCTGATCCAGAATCGCGTCACGGTGAAGGACCTGCCCTACGATCCTGAAAAGGATTTCATCTATCTGACGATGGTCAGCGGCGCCGGCGGCCCTGTCGTGGCAGCGAAGAAGACGGGCGCCACCAATCTTCGCGAGTTCCTCGACTATGCCAGCAAGGTCGGCAGCCTGAACTGGGGATCGTACGGCGTGGGTTCGACGCCGCACGTCCTGATCGAGACGATCGCAAAGCAATACGGCATCAAGGTTCAGGTCATCCAGTACCGCGGCGAGGCGCCGATGTGGAATGACGTTGCCGGACAGACGCTGGATGGCGCCGCAGGCAGCTATGCCGCAGCGGCGCCCGTCATCCAGGCCGGCACCGGAAATCTGATTGGCGTGGTCGGCACCCGCCTGCCGCCCTATCCGGACACGCCGACCATGACCGAACAGGGCGCCGTCGGCGACTTCTACGACCTGCGCGCGTTCACCACTTTTGCGGTCCCGGCCGGCACGCCGAGGGATATCGTCGATCGACTGTCGCCGCTATTAATCCAGGCCGGGACCGACCCAAAAGTGCAGCAGATGCTGAACAACTTCATCCTGTCATCGCCGGCCGATTTCGAAACGACCAACCGCATCTTCAAGCGCGACAGCGACGTGATGCTCCGCATCCTGCGCGATCTCGGCGTCAAGCCATCGGAGTAGAGCTAGAGCGTTTTCCAGCGAAGCCTGCCCCGGACTTGATCCGGGGTGGAAACCGGTTCGCGTCAAGAAAACGCGTCAAAACAAGAATCCAGAGCCCCGTTCCGATGCGATCGGAACGGAAAAGGCGCTAGTAGCGGCGGCCGCCCACCGAGAACGACGAGGCGCCCGGCAACGAATTGATCTCGCTGTCGATCCGCCCGGTCTGCTGCACGACGCCGACCCCGAGTGACAGGCTGAGATTGGAGGTCGGCTGGAACTCGACGCCGGCATAGGCGCTGCTGACGGGCAGCGTGCCGGACTTCGAATCGAACGGTGCGAACGCGCTGCTGCCGATGCCTGAATTGTATTTCAGCGTATCGACCCCGGCGAAGAACGTGATGGGCGGCCCGCCGGCGTTCTTCAGGCTATAGCCGAACTGCGTGCCTTCGCTGTAGATCGAACCTAAGCCGCCGAACGCGCTCTGGCTGAGCCCGCCAAAGCCCATGGTGTTGCGCTGGCTGCCGACAAAGAAACCGTTGGAGAAACTGTAGCGCGCGAAGGCGGAGCCATTTCCGAGATCGCGGAAATCGAAGCTCGGAAAGGTGCCGTAGGCGTTCGCGCCCTCGCCCGCATCGCCGCTGAATCCCATCGGCCAGCCCGGGACCCAGTAATTCAACGGGGCGGCCTGGGCATGGGCCGCGCGTCCGCCGAGACAGAGCATCGCTAACGCGAATGCAAGCCTCAGGCTGCTTGCAAATCGAGACATCTGAACCACCACCAATTGCACCGCGATTATACCCTTCCGGCCCCGGGAACACCAGAGCAGCGCCATTGGGGGCGGCCTCAGTTCCCGTGACCGCATCCAGATCGCGGGCAGACGGATGATCCCGTGCGGCCCGCTCGCGTTCGGTCGTCCCGATGCCGAACTTGAGATTGAGCCAACACGATCTGTTCGCCCCCGCAGTAAAGCCGCGTTGCGCCAACCGCGGCTGGCCACCCCCGTAGTTGCACGGAGGCGCTACTTAATGCCGTGTTATCAGCCATGGCGTATCAGGAAATGAGATTCATCGCCAAGCGCCGACCCGAATGGCCGTCACTAGGCGGACCAGCTTGGAATCCAGCCATGAAACTTCGTCTCTCCATTTCCAACGCAGTCACGATCTTCGGCGTGGTCTCCGCGCTGGGCTTTGCCGCCATTTTCTTCACGAGCGGCTACGCGCTCAGTCAACTCCGCGTCGGAGGACCGCTGTACAGCCAGATCAAATCGGGCAACGACCTGATTGCCGACATCCTGCCGCCACCAGCTTACGTATTGGAAGCCTATCTGGAGGCGACCCTCGCCTTGCAGGAACCTGAAACGGTTTCGGCCCGAACCGAGCGTCTGGTCCAGCTGCGCAAGGAATATGAAGAGCGTCGCACCTATTGGGAGAAATCGGATATCGACCCGGCGGTAAAGTCTCTCCTGACCGAACAATCCCATGCCGAAGTCGCAAAATTCTGGGAAATCACCAACAACGAGCTGCTTCCGGCCATTGCGGCAAAGAAACCTGCCGCTGCCGAAATCTACCGGAAACTGCAGTCGGTTTACACATCCCATCGCGGCATCATCGATACCATCGTGAAGAAAGCGAATGACGGCAACGCGGCGCTGGAAACAACGGCTGCGCAAATGGATTCAAAATTCAATGCCATGGTGTTGTCGGTATCTGCCGCGGTCTTGCTGGTCCTTGTGCTTGGCATCCTTGGAATAGCGTTCGGCGTCATCAGGCCGATTGTGCGGATGACGTCGGTGATGAAGCGACTTGCGGGCGGGGAGTTGAACATCAATGTTCCCTCGCTGGCCCGCCGTGACGAAATCGGATCGATGGCCCAGGCCCTCGAGGTATTCAAGCAGGCCGCCGTTCACAATCTCCGGATGCAGGAGGAGCAGGAAAAGTCCGGCCAGCAGGCTGCCATCACGAAGCGAAACGCGCTCCTCGCAATGGCCGAGACCGTCGAAAGCGAAACCGGGAGTTCCGTCGAATCCGTCGGCGCGGCCACCAGGGAAGTTGCCAACGTAGCTGCAGGACTGACGGACTTGGCATCCCATCTCTCGTCGAACTCCCAGGCCGTTGCGGCCGCCGCCGAGCAGGCGCTGGCAAACTCCCAGACGGTCTCGGCAGCGTCGGAAGAGCTGTCTGCCTCGATCAAGGAAATCGGAACCCAGATCCACCGCGCAAGTTCGGTCACCGGCCACGCCGTTCAAAGCAGCAAGAAGGCCCAGGAAGCCA
>CADEDX010000232.1 GCA_902826195.1 uncultured Bradyrhizobium sp.
TGAACTGCATATAATTGGGCGATCCTTGCTTGCTCGTCTGAACAGGGGTGGATCGCGTTCAGGGGGCCCCTAGGCATGATTGCTGTCGGTCGTCATCGTGCGCTTGCAGGCGACGCCTGGAATGAAGCGGCTGTCCGGGCTGTGATCGACGAAATTGCAGCCGATGCTGTTGCCCAGTTCGGTTCCGACACGTTCTGGCCGGCACATCCAAGCGACGATGGCGTGGGATACGGTAACCCCAGTTTCTACACGGGCGCGGCCGGGGTCATTTGGGAGCTGTACTACCTGCATCGCGTCGGGGCGGTGGGCGTTGCCGAAGACTTTCGCCCCGTTCTGCCTCGGCTTCTGGAGCGGACGATCGCCGAGTTCGAAAATAGTTCGCCGGCCGGTTACCACAAGCATGGCTCGCTGCTCATTGGAGACATGGGCGCGGCGCTTCCAGCCATGCGTCTGGCGCCCACATCGAGCATGGCTGATCTCGTGCATGGGCGCGCACTAGCAAATATGGGACTGCCGATCCGGGAGCTGATGTGGGGCATGCCCGGGTCCATGCTTGCCGCAATCCACATGGCCGGGATGACCGGGGAACCGCGATGGCGCGGCCTGTTCGAAATGCAGGCCGCCCGGCTGTTGGGTGCTCTTGAGGACACGCCGCAAGGCCAGCTTTGGACGCAGGATCTCTATGGTGAAAACGACCGTTGGCTGGGACCCGTTCACGTTTCGCCGGCATCGTCATCCCGCTGCTACATGGCTGGGATTGGCTGACGCCGGCGCAGCAAGCGCAGGTGGCCGAATTTGTGCCGGCGACGCTCGCAGCGAATGCGTGGCGGTCAGAAATGGGGAAAAATTGGGCCGCGAGAAGCAAGCGCGCGAGGCCGCCTGCCTATTGTCAGCATTGTCACGGCGCGCCCGGGATGGTGACGACATTCGCGGATGCGCCTTTAGCCACGCCTGAACTTGACGCGTTTCTGGTGGATGCTGGCCTAGTTCGCCAGCCGCGTTATCCCGAGGTCGTCGGCAACCTGGTCCAGTCCGCGCAGCAGCGCCGGCGCGATGGGAATGCCGTGGGTGGTGCGCTTCAGCCGCGTTTCATGGCTGCGCTCGCCGGGCACCCAGATGCGGTCGACGCCGGGCATCCGCTGGCTGTTGCGAAAATCGCGAGCCAGCGCGTCGACGCTTCTTTTGAAGGTCGCGACGTCGCCGAAGGCCGCAAGGTTGATCGCGGCGATCGCCTGTCCGGTGTTGGTGACGCTGTCGTCGTCGTGGTTGAAGTCGATGACGTCGCGGCCCATCGCGGCGCCGCCGAGCGTGCCGGCGAGCAGGCCGATGATCATCGCCAGCCCATAGCCCTTGTAGCCGGCCTCCATGCCGCCGAGCGGCAGCAGCATGCCCTCGTCGGCGCGCTTCGGATCAGTCAGCGGCTTGCCTTCGCGGTCGATCATCCAGCCTTCCGGCATGGCCTCGCCGCGCAGCGCCTTGGTCTTGACCTTGCCGTAGGCGGCGACCGTCGTCGCCATGTCGAGCACAACAGGATTTTCCTCGCCGGCCGGGATGGCGGCCGCGATCGGGTTGGTCGACAGCAGCATGTCGAGCCCGCCCCATGGCGGAAGATGGTTGGCGTTGCCGACCGCGAAATAGAGCCCGATCATGTCATGGGCGAGCGGCATCGTGGCGTAGAGCGAGGCGGGGCCGGCATGGTTGGATAATTGCGAGTTGACCCAGCCGATGCCGGTGACGCGTGCCTTCTCGACCGCCATCTCGGCGGCGCGTTTCATGACGAGGTGGCCCATGCCGTTGTCGCCGTTCAACACGGCCGTGGCCGCATGCTCGTGCACCACGCGGATGTTGGGCCGGACGTTGACGCCGCCGGCCCTGATGCGCCTGACATATTGCGGCAACCGGCTGACGCCGTGCCCCTCCGAACCCTGCAGGTCCGCCGCCGTCATCAGGCCCGCGACCGTTGCCGCGTCGGCATCCGGCAGGCCCACCGCAATGAACGCCTGCCGAATGAAATCCTTCAGCCGCGCAGAATTGACCGTTGTTTCGGACAAGATGGACGCTCCCTGAAGCCGGCGGGCGTGGCCGCGGCAGGCGAAGTCGATGCGGGGCAGGCTGGGGCTGTCGTGGCTAGCTGGTGCCGAACGCCTTGAAGGTGATGATGGTGTGGGTGTCCTGAATGCCCGGAATGACCTGCACCTTCTCGTTGACGAAATGGCCGATGTCGGTGTCGTTGTCGACGTAGAACTTGACCAGCAGATCGTAGTCGCCCGCGGTGGAATAGATCTCCGAGGCGATCTCCGCCTCCGCGAGCGCATTGGCGACGGCGTAGGACTGGCCGAGCTTGCATTTGAACTGCACGAAGAAGGGAACCATCGCTGTCGTCTCCGAAAAATTTGCCCCAATAGGCCAAAAACGATGCCCCATGGCAAGCCAGCTTGCTGCCCATGGCGGGGCGCGCTAGGACAGACCAATCGGGACAGAACAGACCCTCAGCCCATCATTTTGATGAGAATTTCGATGACGACGCCGATCGCGCTGACCATCGCCGGTTCGGATTCCTCGGGCGGCGCCGGCATCCAGGCCGACCTCAAGACGTTCGCTGCCCTCGGCGTCTACGGCGCCTCCGTGATCACGGCGCTGACCGCGCAGAACACGCAAGGCGTCAGCAGCATCCATCAGGTGCCGGCCGAATTCGTCACCGCGCAGATCGACGCGGTGTTTTCCGATCTGGCGGTGGGGGCGGTGAAGATCGGCATGGTCGCGCATCCGCCTGTCATCGATGCCATCGTCGCGGGGCTGAAGCGCTGGTCACCAAAACACGTCGTACTCGATCCCGTGATGGTCGCAACCTCGGGCGACCGGCTGCTCGCGGCCGAGGCCGTCGACGCGCTGCGCACAAAACTCATTCCGCGGGCGTCGGTGATCACACCCAACCTGCCGGAGGCCGCCGATCTGCTCGGCGAAGGCGTGGCGAAAGACGATGCCGCCGTCGAGCAACAGGGCAGGCGATTGCTGGCGCTCGGCTGCAAGACCGTACTGATCAAGGGCGGCCACGGCGCGGGCGCCGAGAGCACCGACTACCTGATTGATTCGTCCGGCGTCACCGCACTCGCCGTGCCGCGCATCGCCACCAAAAATACCCACGGCACCGGCTGCTCGCTCTCCTCGGCGATCGCCGCGGGGCTCTCAAAGGGCGAGGACATGGCAACCGCCGTGCGCAACGCCAAGGCCTGGGTCAGCGCGGCGATCGCGGCGGCGGATCGCTTCAGCGTCGGCCAAGGGCATGGGCCGATCCATCATTTTCACAAATTCTACTGATCGTCGTCCCTGCGTACGTTCGCAGGAACGACAACGAAATGTTGCCTCCTCGGTGTCGCTCGGCTGTCGCATCGCGCTGGTATCCGCATATCACGGGGCGCGACAATGATTCCCGTGAGGCTAACGGTCGCGTGAACTAGTCATCGCCCTGTCACAGAAATCTGTCAGGGGACAGGTATGGGTAGTGACTCCTCGAGCGAAGACAGCCCGGAACGGCGTTTTCGTACCTTGTTCCTCTCCGACGTTCATCTCGGAGCCCGCGGCTCGCAAGCTGACCGCCTGCTGGATTTCCTGAAAAGCCACGACGCGGACACCATCTATCTCGTCGGTGACATCGTCGACGGCTGGGCGTTGAAGTCGAGCTGGTACTGGCCGCAATCGCACAACGATTTCGTGCAGAAGATGCTGCGCAAGGCGCGCAAGGGCGCGAAGGTCATCTACGTGCCGGGAAATCACGACGAATTCCTGCGCAACTACTACGGCACGCATTTCGGCGGCATCGACGTCGTGGAAAACACCATTCACGAGGGCGCCGACGGCAAGCGCTATCTGATCATCCACGGCGACATCTTCGATCTTGTGGTGCAGAACGCGCGCTGGCTCGCCCATCTTGGCGACAAGGCCTACGATTTCGCCATTCAGATGAACCGGCTGGTCAATTTCTTCCGGCGCATGTTCGGCGTGCCGTACTGGTCGCTTTCGCAATGGGCGAAGCTGAAGGTCAAGAACGCCGTGAACTATATCGGCGCTTTCGAGCAGACGCTGGCCGGCGAGGCGCGGCGGCATGGCGCCGACGGCGTGATCTGCGGTCACATCCACTACGCCGTCATCCGCGACGAGCACGGTATCCGCTACATGAATTGCGGCGACTGGGTCGAAAGCTGCACCGCGCTCGCCGAGCACGAGGATGGAAGCTTCGAGATCATCACCTGGGCCGATCCACAGCGGAGTACACTGCCTGTTCCCCGCGTGGCGGCGCGCGCCGCATGACCCACATCCTGGTCGCAACCGATGCGTGGCATCCGCAGGTCAACGGCGTGGTGCGAACGCTGACCGCGACGGCGGAAGCGGCCAGTGGTCTCGGCGTCGAGGTGAGTTTCCTGACGCCGCAATCGTTTCGCACCGTCGAGATGCCGGGCTATCCCGGCCTTCGGCTGGCGCTGCCGTATCCCGGCAAGATCGCGCGTCTGATCGAAGCCGCCAGGCCCGACAGCATCCATATCGCGACCGAAGGCCCGATCGGGCTCTTGGTCCGGCGCTATTGCCGCAAGCATCGCCTGTCGTTCACCACGAGCTTCCACACCCGCTTTCCGGAATATGTTTCGGCGCGCTCGCCGATCCCGGAGTCCTGGGTATGGCGGGCGCTGCGCGCGTTTCACCGGCCGAGCCAGGCGGTGATGGCGGCAACGCCGGCGCTGGCGGCCGAATTGCGCCAGCGGGGCTTTCGCAATGTCGTGCTGTGGTCGCGCGGTGTCGATACCGCACTGTTCCATCCGCGCACCGCCGATCTCTGCCTGCCGATGCCGGTCTTCCTCAGCGTAGGGCGCGTCGCGGTCGAAAAGAACCTCGAAGCCTTTCTCGACCTCGACCTGCCCGGCACCAAGCTCGTCGTCGGCGACGGACCGGCGCTGGCGGCGCTGGAGCGGAAATATCGGAAGGCCGTGTTCCTGGGCGCGCGGCATGGCGAGGAACTGGCGGAGATCTACGCGGCCTCCGACATCTTCGTGTTTCCCAGCCGGACCGACACGTTCGGTCTGGTGCTGCTGGAGGCGCTGGCCAGCGGCCTGCCGGTGGCGGCCTTTCCGGTGGCCGGGCCGCGCGATGTGATCGGCTCGGCCCCGGTCGGCGTCCTGAATGAGGATTTGCGCGCGGCCTGCCTGGAGGCGCTGCAGGTTTCGCGGCAGGATTGCGTCGAATTCGCCACGGCGCACCCCTGGGCGGCCTCGGCACGGGTTTTCGTCGAGCATGCCACGAGCATTCGTCCAGTCCAGGCGGACGGCGAGCTGGCGGCTGAATTTCGGGCAGAAGACCCGCATTTCGCCGCTTGAAACCACCTGATCGCGGCCTAGCATCACCGGAATGCGTCTTGCCCACCCGTCGGCAGGCGCGATACAAATGGCGCATGCCAAAAAACATCCAAACTCCACCGATTGGCGCGGCCGATATCGAGGCTGCCGCCAAGGTGGTCGCACCCTTTGCGGTGCGCACGCCGCTATTGTCGTTCCCCGTCCTCAATGAGCGAGTCGGGGCAAAGGTGTTCCTCAAGCCCGAAATGCTGCAGCGGACCGGATCGTTCAAGTTCCGCGGCGCCTTCAACAAGCTGGCCTCGATCCCGCACGACAGGCGCGTCGGCGGGGTGGTCGCGTTCTCTTCCGGCAATCACGCCCAGGGCGTGGCGGCGGCGGCGCAGATCCTCGGCATGCAGGCGACCATCGTGATGCCGGCGGATTCGCCCGTCACCAAGCGCGAACGCACCAAGGGCTACGGCGCCGAGGTGGTGCTGTACGACCGCGACAAGGAAGACCGCGAAGCCATCTCCGTTGGGATTGCGCAAAAGCGCGGTGCGACGCTGGTGCGCCCGTATGACGATCCCTTCGTGATCGCGGGGCAGGGCACCGCGGGCCGCGAGATCGCCGAGGACATGGCTTCACTCGGGCTGGTGCCCGATATCGTAGTGGCGCCGGCATCGGGCGGCGGGCTGATCGCCGGTGTTGCGACGGCGGTGAAGTCGAAGTTTCCGCAGGCGCAGATCATCGTTGCCGAGCCCAAGGACTATGACGATCACGGCCTTTCGCTGCGCGCAGGCCACCGCGAGGCCCATCACGCCGCCGGCCGCACCATCTGCGATGCGCTGATGGCGGCGATGCCGGGCGAGCTCACTTTCTCGATCAACAGCAAGCTGCTGGCGAATGGCGTGATCGCATCAGACGAGGAAGTCGGCGCGGCGGTCGCCTATGCCTATCGGGAATTGAAGCTGGTGGTCGAGCCCGGCGGCGCCGTCGGTCTCGCCGCGCTGCTGGCCGGGCGTATCGACGCCAAGGGCAAGAACGTCGTCATCGTGCTTTCGGGCGGCAATGTCGACGCCGACCTGTTCGCCAAGCTGGTCGCCTGATCATTTCATCTGAAACGAAACCGGGCAGAACGTGAGCTCTGCCCGGTTTTGCATGACAGCTATTTACGTCAGCGCCGCCCGAAGCCACCGCCGAACGAACGGCCTCCGCCGAATGACTGTCCGCCACCGAATGACTGTCCTCCACCAACCCCGCCGCGGGCGAACGACATGCGCGACGGGCCCGCGGAGAAGCGCTGGCTGAATCGGTTGCCCATTCCCCCGCCGAAATGACGCTGGCCGCTGCCGAACGTCTGCCTATTGCCGGTCCGCATGGGATTATTGCCGAACCTGCCAGGCGTCTTCGAGAACTTGCCGTGGTTGCCGGCGTTGAAGGGACCTTGCTTGCTGCTGCCGGGCAGCCCGCCCATCTTGCCCATGTTGCCGTTGCCGAACGGCTTCGATGCGCCGTGACCCGGCATGTGCTGGATCAGTCCACCTCCGGCCTTGGTGTGGGCGAACGGTCCGAAGTTGCCGGGCTTATACGACGGCGACTGTTTCGCCAGATGCGTGAACTGCATCAGCGGCACGGGCTTCGGCGATCCGTACAGTTTCAGCGCAGCAGGGGCGTAGGGGCTGTTGGAATAGTTCTGGTGGAACGTCTTGTAGGCGAACGGCGAGTTCGCGAGCACCGCCTTGTGCCACGCCTTTGCGACCTTCAGATTATAGTGCAGCACGCGGATCTCGTCGCACAGCGGGTCGTTGGGGTAGAGCCGGATGAATTCCTCATAATATTCCGGCGAGCCTTCGGAGACGACGTAGTCGTAAGCCTGGCGCACCGACCGCGACGGCAGGTTCGCCGCCATCTGCACGATCGGGCTGCGATCCGGCGCACGGGTCGCTGCCACGGCCGTATTGCCGAAGAAAAAGAAATCGGAGGTCAGCGAAGAGCTTTCCCACGGCGTCTGGCGGCCCCTGGTCGCCTGGTTCACTTCGAGGCGGACGCGCTTGAACAGCTGCTCGATCGGCAGGTTGGGTTCGCGCGCATTATTGATGAAAGCGGACGTATACGGACTGTGGTTGCCGTCGCCATCCGCCGCTTCCATGCCGGGTGAGGTGGAGTAACCGACGATCGAGCCGTTCGGCGCATCGACGATGGCCAAGCCCCGTCCGGCGTCGTTGGCTTGTGGGAACGGATTGTTGCGGCAGGCATCGAGCACGACGATGCGCATGCGGCTCGTAATGGCATCCAGCGTGCCCATCAAATCGACCAGCCGCAGCGAATTGCTGTCGAGATCGTACGATGACGAGATTTTTGCATCGATCGGAAGCAGATAGTTCTCGCCCTCGACCTGCACGCCGTGACCGGCATAGTAGACCATGGCAACGGTGCCGGGACCGCGTTCGGCGACCTTGGCGGTAAAGTCCTGTACCACCCTGACCATGTCTTTGCGTGTCAGGTTGGTGGCCTGCGTCACCTCGAAACCGGCCGAGTTCAGAAGTTGTGACATCGATTGCGCGTCGTTGCCGGGATTGGCGAGCTTTGGCGCGGACTGGTAATTCGAATTGCCGATCACCAGTGCGACGCGCTGGTCCGCTGGCGGCGCCTGCATGCCGTTGCGGATGTCGGCATTGGGGGCTTCTGCGAATGCCGAACCGGCCGCGGCGAAACTCAACAGGCCGGCCAGCAGGCTGGCGCGCAGGTGCGATGGCTTAAAGCGGGACATGACGGCCTCCTCAGGCGAAGCGCGGTTTGCGAGATTGGCTGCCGGGACGCTAGGCGAGGTCCGCGTTTCCGTACGTGACAGCGGTCACGCGGGCTCGGGGCGGCGCACCCCCCGGTTGCCGGAGGGCGTTACGGATCAGACCAGCCGGGCAGGGGCCAGGGCACTCGCCCAAAATTCCGGCGTTGCGGTTAACCCGCTGAAATTGGTCAAAAATTCGCTGTACGATGGCGGGCACATGGTGTTCAATCGCACACTACTGCCTGCCCCGGGCGCAGGCCGCCGCCTGGCAGCGTCAACCGGATCCGGCTCGCCGTCGACCTTGCCTCCGGCTGGTACGGCGGAAACTGAACATAGTGGGTCATGAGCAGCCAGCCGAATCCAGATCGTTCGGGCGGTCTTCAGCGAACGCCGGCCTTGTCGAATGTGGAGAATGAAGCTCCGCATGCCGAGCGCCGGCACCTCACCGTGGCGTTCATCGACATCGTCGGCTCGACACCCCTGAGCGAACGGATCGACCCCGAGGAGTTTTTCGGGGTCATCAAGACCTACCGCGATATCTGCGACGAGCAGATTCGCCGCTACGGCGGTCACATCGCCCGGCTGATCGGCGACGGGTTGCTGGCCTATTTTGGCGTTCCGCAAGCCCATGAAAACGATCCCGAACGCGCGGTACGCGCTTCGCTGGCGATCGTCGCGGCGGTCAAGGAGCATCAGTTTCAGCTGTCGGATGGCAGTTTCGTCCGGCTTGGCGTGCGCATCGGAGTGAACAGCGGCGTGGTCGTCGTCGGCAGCGTGCCCGGTGAGCCACCCGAGCGGCGGGAAGTGTTCGGCAGTTCGGCGCATGTTGCAGCCCGTCTGCAAGGGCTCGCCAGCGAGAACGGTATCGTGGTCGGCTCGAGCACCTATGAACTGACCCGCGGAACGTTCAGTTACGCGCCGCTTGGCAGACGACCGCTCAAGGGCGTCGAGGAGCCGGTCGAAGCCTGGCGCGCCGAGGCGCTTGCGTCCAGCGAAAGCCGGTTCGACCGCGCGCGGAGGTCGCCGCTGGCGCAGATGATCGGCCGCACCGGCGAAAGCGCGTTGCTTGCCGAGATGTGGCGGCAAACCCTTGCAGGCTCGGGGAAGGTCGGCGTCATTTCCGGTGAACCCGGCATCGGCAAGTCGCGACTGATCCGCCAGTTCCGTAGCTCGCTCCATGCTTCCCCGAGCGATACCTTGTCGCTGCAATGTTCGCCGTTCCACGTCAACACCCCGCTCGCCCCGGAAATCGAGCGGCTCACGCGCGCGACCGGCATCAAGGAGACCGACGACGCGGAGCTCGCATTGGCGAAACTGCGTTCGCTGTTGGCAAGGGCGGTAACCGATGTCGAGCAAACGCTGCGTTACTATGGTGCGGTGCTGTCGATCCCGGCATGTTCGGGATACGAGCCCGCGGATCTCGGATCACCTTCGGAGCGCGGGCGCGCCCTTCAGGTGTTCATCGACGCGCTTGTCGCCGCCTCGCGAAAATGGCCGATCCTCGGCATAGTCGAGGACGTGCAGTGGATAGATCCGACCACCATCGAACTGCTGCTGCGTGTGATCGCTCACTGTCCCGGCGAGC
>CADEDX010000233.1 GCA_902826195.1 uncultured Bradyrhizobium sp.
ATTGGTTTGTCCATATCTCGTGACCTGGGCAGTCTTGAAAAGCCGGATGCAAAACCCGGGCAACTTCCGGCTGTTCCTTCAGCCATCGGGCGATAACCAGGGTGGAGCGCTCGAGAGCGTCGAGGCGCACGGCCAGCGTTTCGAGTCCGCGCAACGCCAAGGCGCAGTCGTCCGGTGAAACCGCAAGCCCGAGCAGCCTGTGCACGGGACCTACCCGTTCGTAAGCCGCCTCGTCCCGGACCGAGACCGTGCCGAGCAGCAGGTCACTATGGCCGCCGACATACTTGGTTAGCGCCTGGACTGACACATCCACACCAGCGGCGAAGGCATCGAAAAGAATGCCGGCGGCGTAAGTGTTGTCGAGCGCGACCGGCACGCCACGGGCATGAGCGGCTGCGACGATGGCCGGCACGTCCTGAACCTCCATGGTGATGGAGCCCGGGCTCTCGCACCAAACAAGACGGGTTTCAGGCCGGATCAGGCGCGCCAAGTCGCCGCCGATCATCGGCGGATATGTTTCAACGGAGATACCCAAGCCTTCAAGAAGCCCAGGGCCTAACTCCTTGTTCGGCCCATAGGCACTCTCGGGCACGAGAACATGCGAACCAGCGGTGCAGAAAGCGAGATAGGCAAGGACGAGGGCCGCCTGTCCGCCCGGGACGACAAAGCTATGTTGGGCGCCTTCGATATCCGCGATCCGAGCGCCGAGTTCGAGCACGGTCGGCGTTCCATAGAGGCCGTAGGTGTATCGTCCAGATCGCCAGTCGTCCTGTGCGTCTGCCAATCGCTCGAACACCACTGTCGACCCGCGGTGAACGGCAGGCATCAATGAGACAAAACCGCCCGGCGCCGCAACGTCTGGCTGGATAAGGCGCGTGCGCCAGTCTCGTCGGTTCCCTGATCGCCCGCGGTTTTCCATCGGCTCGCCTTTGGTCGAGGATATCTTGGCGTCATCCTAAGGGGCCACATCAGATCAGGTCGCGGCTGGCCGATGGAAGGGTCACCGGGCGGGCACAGATTGAGGTGGGGCATCCGACATCAGGGCCGACAGTGCAAGCTCGGAACCGGCACCGATGTTCGAATAGCGGCACGAGCCCGCACGCCTCTTTCCTATTTTATAGATATGGCCTGCAAGCCTCTTGCTTCAAGACCCCCGACACACCGTAGAACCGGCCCCTTTCGATTTCCGAGGTGGCAATGACGGTACAAGGACATGAAGTAATCATCGCGGGCGCCGGGCCGACCGGCATGATGCTGGCCGGCGAGTTGGCCCTGGCGGGTGTGGATGTTGCGATCATCGAACGTCGGCTCAATCAGGATGTTGAGGGTTCCCGAGCCAGCGGCCTGCACCCACGCGCTATCGAGATTTTGGACCAGCGAGGCGTCGCAGACAGGTTCCTAGCGCAAGGGAAGAAGCACCACGCTGTCGCGATCGCCGGCATGATCGTCGATGCCAGCGACCGTTCAACCCGCCACAATTACACGCTCGGTCTTTGGCAAGAGAAGATTGAGCGCGGGCTCGCCGACTGGATTTCCGAGCTTGGCGTCACCCTCTACCGCGGATGCGAGCTGGAGACGTTCGTCGATAGCGGAGATCACGTTGAGACCCAAATGACGGGCGGACGAACGCTCCGCTGCAGCTACTTGGTCGGCTGCGATGGTGGGCGCAGCCGCGTGCGCAAGACGGCGGGCATTCAATTTCCCGGATCGGAGCCTCAGACAAGCTATTTGATCTTCGAGGCCGCCATGGCCGACGATCCTCCGCTTGGTATCAGGTATGGCGAGCGCGGCTTATATGCAGTTGGGTGGTTAGACGATGGCCCGCGCGTGCGCGGCGTCGCAACAGAGACGCACTTGGAGCGCGGGGAAAGCCCGAACGAGGAGGATCTCAAGGTTGCGCTCGCGGCTGGCTATGGATCGGATCTAGGTGTCAATGAGGTCACGTGGGTGTCGCGGTTCACCGATGCGGCGCGGCAGGCCGAGGTCTATCGAAAGGGACGCATCCTGCTGGCAGGGGACGCCGCACATATCCACTCGGCGGTCGGAGGGCAGGGCTTAAACGTTGGCATGCAGGACGCCGTCAATCTCGGATGGAAGCTGGCGCAGGTAGTAAGGGGGATATCATCCGAGGCCCTTTTGGCCACCTGTCAAGAGGAGCGGCACCCGGTCGGAGCGGCACTGCTTGAGCAGACCCTGGCGCTTACCGCGCTTAACCGCGGCGATGATCGCACGACCGCGCTCCGCGGGCTTATGGCCAAGGTCATGCAGATGGACGAACCAAGGAAATGGTACACCGAGACCATGTCGGGCCTCGACATCCGATATGGCGAAGAGGGGACCCATCGTCTGCTTGGTCGCCGCATGCCCGATATGGACATTAGCACCGTAGAGGGGCCCACTCGCATATTTAAGCTCCTGCATGCCGCGCGACCGGTGCTGGTCAACTTCGGGACGCCAAGCTCGCTCTTGCTTGATCGATGGGGCAGCCACGTCCGGCTGGTCGATGCACGCTTTGAGGGTGTGTGCGAACTGCCAGTGATCGGCGCGGTACCACCCCCGCTCGCCGTACTCATCCGCCCTGACGGGTATGTCGCGTGGGTCGGAGATGGAACTGACGCTGGTCTGGTAGACGCGCTCAGAACGTGGTGTGGAGACTAGAGGTCAAAACGTGCCAACTCCGAACGAACGCGGTGGGGGAAAATGCTGGGGAACGCAAGGGTAATAGAAAAGGCACGTCGTATCGCCGGGTGGAAAATGTGTGTCGGTTTTTCGGGAACGACGCCCGACCTGCGGCGTCGGCACAACATGCAAAAGCCGCGGCTGTGCTCGCTATCAGCGACGGCCTGTTACGCATCACGCCCTCACGGCAACGTCGACCATGATTGGCCCAATCATACGGGCCAGCTTCTAAAGAAGGGTTGGCCCCAGCATGAACCGTTTGGAAGGGCGAGGTGGGGCCGTCCGCCTGGGGACCTGCGACGGACGACCCCTGCAGGTCGCGCATCGTGCCTGCCCACTGGAGGCGGCGGGCGACCAGCGCGGAGAGCTACGATATATCCGGCGGACGCGTTTCACAAAAAATGCGAGTGTCACCGATACCTGGGCATTGGTTGATGCGAACAACCTCGTCAATCCCGTGGTTCCAGCCAACGAGATAAATGCGGGGCCCACCACCATCAGGTTCCACCGCTTTGCGTGGAAATCCGCTTCGATTTTCTGCACGCGGCGGCGAACCTTAGCCGCCGCGGCCTGACATATTATCTGGGGCCCGTGGCTTTGCATTCGATGCCCCGTGATACGATGCCGTATCAACCGTGTTTTTCGCCCATATCCCGAAGGGGAACTGCCATGACCATGCTGGCACGCGCCGCAAGCATCGCTGTTGCAAGCCTCGGCCTCCTGGCTGAAGCTGCGTTGGCTCAACCGGCGTATCTGGGTTGCACGTCCACGCCGACGGCATTCGGATCGCAGACGTTGCGTTGTCCGACCGCGATCACGATTGTTTCGGAAAGCGGAGCGAAATTCGAATTACAGGATCGCAATCGCGACGGCCACGTTGATTCCGTTGAACTCAGTAACCACGCCTTGCTGCTTAAGGTGCCGAAACAGCCACGCCGCACCAGGTTTGAGGTGGTGACGCCGCAGGCGATTGCAGCGGTACGCGGCACTCAATGGGCCGTGGATGCCGAAGGCGCCAAGACATCTGTCTTCGTCGTCAATGGCCGCGTCCGTGTCGCCCGCCCTGTCGGACGCGGCAGCGTCGTCCTGCGCGCCGGCGAAGGCGTCGATGTCGAGCCATCGGGCGAGGTGACCGTCAAGCGGTGGCCGCCCGCGCGCGTGACCGCCCTGATGGCGAGATTGGGACAATAAAAGTCACGCCAATGATCAGCCGGCGTCTTCATATTCTGGTTGCGTTGCTCTGCACAGGATTGTGGGCAGGCACGATTTGGCTTGGCCACAGCCGTGGCCATTTGCGCGTCCTCGACCGACTTGAGTCGGCTTTGTTCGACCTGCGTACACTGGCGCGCGGCGTCAAAGCGCCGCCGGACCTCGTGACGATCGTGGCGATTGACGATGCCATCGTCAAACTTGGCGGCGTTTATCCGCTTCCCCGCGTGGAGATTGCAAGGATCGTCGAGGCGATCGGGCGGCTGGAGCCGAAGGTGATCGCGATCGATCTGCTGCTCATTGACAAAGGGTCCTCCGATGGCGATGCGGCACTGGCTGGAGCGCTTGCGGCTCATCCAAGCGTGCTGGCGGGCGCGGCGATATTTTCCGACAAGGTTCAGCCTTCCGCCGATAGCGATGCGCCGCTGGGGCGCCTTCCGGAGGCCGACCGCTTCGTGCTGCCGCTCGCGGCGCTCGCCGATCGCTCCGATGTCGGCATCGTCAATGTGACGACGGGACGAACCGGCACGCCGCTCTCCGTCCCGATGCTGTTTCGAACCCGCGACAAGATCGAATTGTCCTTTCCGCTGCGCGTCGCCGCAGTCGCGACTGGTGAAAGGCTGGCGATCGCGCCCAACCAATTGACGTTCGGGGAGCGTTCGATCGCGACCGCCGATGATTACGCGTTGCCGCTCTCCTATTACGGCCCGCGCCATACCATCCGTACGGTCAGCGCCGCCAATCTGCTTAGCGGCCAGGTCGACAAGGAAGCCATTCGGGGCCGAATTGTCGTGCTCGGCGCGACCGCGACGGGCGCCGGCGATTTCTTTCCAACGCCATTTGATTCCTTGATGCCCGGAGCGGAAATTATTTCCACCGCGATCACGCATCTGATGGCGGGCGACGGCGTCGTGCGCAACAAAGCCGTTCGCGCTTTCGAGGCTGTCACGACGATTCTGCTCCCGATATTGCTGGTCGGTCTGCTGACCCGGCGGCGAAATGCCTTCGGTCTACTCGCTGTCAGCGCGGCGATCCTGGGATGGGCTGCGGCCAATACGTTTGCTTTCGCGCACGGCATCTGGCTCGACGCCGCGACGGCGATGGCCGCGGCACTGCCGCCGATCATCCTGTTCGGCACGCTCCAGCTATGGTCGGGCCAGCGTAGCGCCCAGCATCTGGCGGTCCAGAACAGGCTGCTCGAACAGTTCCAGACCCCGGGCCTGCAGGAATGGCTGACACGCGATCCGGAATTCTTGCTGGCGCCGGTCAGGCAAAATGCCGCCGTCGTGTTCATCGATTTGTCGGGCTTCACCTCGCTCAGCGAGACGCTTGATCCGGATGCCACTCGGAGCCTTCTGAAGGAGTTTCACGCGCTAGTCGATAAAGAGGTGACGCGGTGCGGAGGCATGATCACGAGTTTCCTTGGCGACGGTGCGATGATCCTGTTTGGCCTGCCGGAGGCCAGCAGGGACGATGCCGCGCGCGCCGCGCAATGTTCAATTGCCCTCTGCGTCAAGACCGAACGCTGGCTCGCGACGCTGCCGCGGCCGATCGGTTCGCGAATCGGCTTCAAGATCGGCACGCATTTCGGACCTATCGTCGCTTCCCGGCTCGGGGGACGCAATCATCAGCACATCACCGCGACAGGTGACACAGTGAACGTGGCGAGCCGCCTGATGGAAGTAGCCGCGCGGTACGATGTCCGGCTGGCGCTGAGCCATACGCTCCGCGAGGCTGCAGAACAAATTGGCGCCCGCCTTAGGCCCGACAGCCTTACCGGCCCCGTCGAGGCGCAGATCCGCGGCCGAACCGGTTCGTTGACGATCTGGCTATGGCGCGGCGAACAATCGACGGCCGATCAATCGCTGCATCCCGACGCCGCGGAGTGAACAGTTGTACTGCATTTCCAAGCGGTGTCCGGTCGAGTAGCGGATACCGGCGTGCTGGACATTAGCACCGTAGAGGAGCCCACTCGCATATTTAAGCTCCTGCACGATGCGCCCGGTGGCAACGGTGCGCGAGCTTCGTGCGCGAGGGGGCAAATTCGCGGAACACGACCTTCCCGGCCTGAGGACCGTTGAAGGGATCGCCGAAATAGCGGGGAGTTACGCAAGCAAGTCTATCGGTGAGCTTGGTTCCGCGACCGCGAGGGTAATCTTCTTTGAATAGGGCGTTCGCCCCTAATCTCGTGCTGTGGATCGTCATTGTCGCGGCCGTTCTCGGCTACATGGTTTCCCATACCGGAAATTTGAGCTCGCCTTTGCGGTTCGTCGTCAAAGGTGGTCTCGTGGTCTGGGCTGTCGACGAGATCTTTCGCGGGGTCAGTCCATGGCGACGCTGCTTGGGAACGGCTGTGCTGATTTTCGAGCACTCGACTATTCTGCCACTCGTATGGTCAAATCTCGGTTCGTCGAACGACCCAGTCTGTTGGATCTCCCTGGCAGCATTGTGTTGGCCAAATGCCTTATGCATACCGGCAGAATGGAACTACCGTACATGACCGAGTTCACAATGTTTTATCGAGTGTAATCGGCAGTTCGCGGACGCGCTTTCCGGTGGCGTGGAAGACCGCGTTGGCGACCGCTGCGCCAACGCCCGTGATGCCGATTTCGCCAATACCTCTGGCGCCCATTGGCGCACGCGGGTCAGGCTCGTCGGACCACATCACTTCAATTTCCGGGACGTCCAGGTGGACAGGCACGTGATATTCGGCCAGCGAGGGGTTCATGATGCGGCCCGTACGCTCATCCATTTGGGTCTCCTCCATGAGAGCGAGCCCGAGACCCATGACGATGCCGCCCCGGAACTGACTGGATGCGGTCTTGGGATTTAGTATCCGGCCGCAATCGAAAGAACCCAGGAAGCGGGCGATTCTCGTTTCACCGGTCACGGCATTGACGCGGGCCTCGCAGAACATCGCCGCATGGCTGTGCATCGACCAGTGCTGGAGCTCCATCGGCATCGGGGCTTCAGCCTCAACGGTCACTTCGGCACGATGTGCCCGCGCCAGAATCGAGGCGTAGGTCTCGCGGCGGTCGGGCTCTTTGAGCGAACACAATCCGCCGTCCAGTCCACCGACATCGTTCGGCCGGAGCCCGGAAAGCGGGGAGTCGTTGCCGGCCAGCTTGAGCAGTTCGGTGACGAGAGCCCGGTGCGCGGCCGCGACCGCCGCGCCGATCGACGCCGTCTGCTGCGAACCGCCGGCAAGTACGATTCCGGGGAAAGTGGTGTCGCCATAACGGAATTCCACCTGGTCCATCGAAAGCCCGAGTCTGTCGGCGGCTACCTGTGTTTGGGCAGTGGCGGTCCCCATTCCCATCTCGTGCGCGGCCACTGATACCGTCGCTCGGCCGTCGCCGCTCAAGGTGATGCGCGCGGCGCCTCCCGGCATCCGGTAATACGGATATGTCCCGGTGGCGCAGCCGAGACCCACGAACCAGTCGCCCTCGCGGCGGGAGCGAGGAGCGGCGACGCGCTTCGCCCAGCCGAACCGTTCGGCGCCGGTGCGCCATGCTTCGACGATGCCGCGCTGAGAGAATGGCAAACCCTGCGTCGGATCCTTTTCCGGCTCGTTCCGGACCCGGAGTTCGATCGGGTCGATGCCAAGTTCGGTGGCTAGTTCGTCAATCGCACTCTCGAGCGCGAAGGTGCCAACCGCCTCTCCCGGAGCGCGCATGAACGTGTTCGCGACCATGTTCAGCTTCACGGTATCGACCTCGAGCTTGAAGCTTTTCGCCGCATAGAGGCTGCGCGTCGCCACGATGAAGGGCTCGGTCATCGCGTTGTGCGGCGTCATGGCGGTCAGCCCGGTATGGATGATGGCGTCGAATCCGCCATCCCGCTGCGCGCCGATGGCGACGCGCTGTTCCGTCGGCGCACGGCCACCCACTACGCGAAATACGCCTTCGCGTGAGAGCACGATCCGAACCGGTCGCTGCGCCAGCTTGGCCGCTGCCGCCGCTAAAATCTGGTGCTGCCAGAGCGTCTTGCTTCCAAAGCCGCCGCCCACGAAGGGCGAGGTGACGTGGACCTGCTCCTCCTTGAGGCCGAATATCTGGGCGAGCGTCCATGCCGCATGGGCCACCGCCTGGGTGGCGTCGTGAACCCTGAGCTCGTCGCCGGACCATACCAGGGTGGCGGCATGCAATTCGATGGGATTGTGGTTATGGCCCGGGGTCCGATAGACGGCGTCCACTTTGGCGGGCGCCGCTGCCAAGAGAGCCTCCGCGTCCTTGATCTCGAGCTTGAGGGGCTCGCCCATGAATTGGCCGGGTTCGGACCCCTTGGCCTTCGCTTCATCTATGGATGTCATGCCGGCTTCGACGTCATAGCGGACGCGGATGAGCGACTGCGCGTGGTCGGCCTGCTCCTGGGTTTCGGCGAGCACGACAGCAACCGGTTGGCCGTTCCAATGAATCCGGTCATCCTGCAAGACGGGGAGGTCGTCACCACCGGCGGCCTTGGGATTGGTGCCAAACGCGGGAGCCTGCTTAAGGCGCGGCGCATTCAGATGCGTCATGACCAGAACCACGCCGGGTGATCTTTCTGCGTCGGCCGTGATGATCTCGGCGATGCGCCCCTTCGCGACCGAAGCGTAGTGCAGGGCCGCAAAGGTCAGGCCGTCGATGGGAAACTCGGCCGCGAACTTTGCCTTGCCGGAAACCTTCAGCGTTCCGTCGACACGCGACACGGGCTTGCCGATCAAGCCGTGCTTCTCACGGATCAGCGGATCGGGCGTGCCCCCTGGCACCCAGCTGTCCGGCGCCAGCGCAATAGCCTTCTTCATGACCGCCTGGACGGTGTTTTGCACCACGCTCATCGGGCCGTCTCCTTCGATGCCAGATTGAGGAAGCTGTCGACGATGACGCGCTTGGCCAGGTCGATCTTGAACGCGTTATCGTGCAGCCCCACGGCGGACGCGAGTTCGGCCTCCGCCGCCTCACGGAAGCTGGCTTCGCCTACTGTCCGCCCTATGAGCACTTTTTCGGCAGCGTGGGCGCGCCATGGCTTGTGTGCTACACCGCCTAGTGCCAATCGCGCCTCCTTGATGCGGTCGCCGTCAAGTTCCAGGGCGGCCGCGACAGAAACCAACGCAAAAGCGTAGCTGGACCGATCTCGAACTTTTCGATAGCTCGAACGGGATGCAAAAGCGTTCGGCCGCAGCGTGACAGCCGTAATCAGTTCGCCCCTTCGTAGCTCGGTGTCGATCTCCGGAGTATCACCCGGAAGGCGATGGAGGTGGATGAGCGGAATTTCGCGTGAACCTTGCGGCCCTTCGATATTTACGACCGCGTCCAAAGCGACCAGTGCCACGCACATATCGGACGGATGCGTCGCCACGCAGCTTGGGGAGGCGCCGAGGATCGCATGGTTGCGATTGAAGCCGTCGATGGCGTCGCAGCCTGCGCCTGGCGATCGCTTGTTGCATCGAGCGGCATCGTCATAGAAATACGCGCATCTTGTACGCTGAAGAATGTTCCCGCCGACAGTCGCCATGTTGCGGATCTGGGCGGACGCGCCGGCGAGAATGGCTTGGGCCATCAGCGGAAAATGTTCACGCACGCGACGGTCCGCCGCCGCCGCGGTATTCTTGACGCCGGCCCCGATTTTGAGGCCACCATCTCCATCACCTTCGATCTCGTGCGAAAGGCCGGTCACATCGACCAACAAGGTTGGATTGGCTATCGTCTCCCGCATAAGATCGACGAGATTGGTGCCACCGCCGAGAAAACTCGCACCCGATCGCACGCCCAGCGACAGCGCTGCCTTTTGATCATTTGCCCGCTCATATAGGAA
>CADEDX010000234.1 GCA_902826195.1 uncultured Bradyrhizobium sp.
GCTCGCTCTTAAACACGTGCTTATGAGTGCTCAATCCACCGCTCAGAACAAGGCGTTCTACGTCGTAGGCGTACGTCTTGCCTGCGTGCCGAACACGATCAACGTTATCTGGTAGTAGCGGTGCTGGTGTGTGTGTTCGGGTCTCTATTGTCGATGCGGCTATTGGCGCGCGTTCGGCGCAATACTGGGAACCGACGCTTCAATCTCCTGTTCCTCTCCGGGCTCGTCGTCGGTGGCTTCAGCGGGCCGCGAACTTGGCGTCCATGAGAACGTGCGGTGCAAATGGGTGAAGGAGTTCGGCCCCGACCCTGTTCAGGGCTTCCCTGGCCACGGACAAATGAAGCCTGAGCAATTGGAGATCGAGCGGCTGCGGCGCGAGGTCACCAAGCTGAAGGCCAAGCGGGACATCCGAAAAAAGGCCGCTGCCTGCTTCGCGAAGGAAGCGACATGAAGTTCGTCTTCATCGCGAAGCACCGGAACGTCTGGCCGGTGGCATGGCTATGCGAAGCAATGGGCGTATCCCAGTCGGGCTTCCATGCCTGGCCGAACCGATCGCCCAGCGCCAGATCCCGAAGCGACGAGACGGTAGACCGAAACGGTGCAAGAGAATGTAGCGGCCAAACGAGTTGGGCACAGAGAACCGCAAGCAGCGCCATGCAACTTGCCACAAGTTCGAAGGCCAACGACTCATGATAATATACCTGGACATCAGTCGAAGATCCTTCGCGTTGCGCAATCAGGGTAACGAGCGCAAGGGCGAGAGAAATAATACCAAGCATGCCAACCTGAGTACTAACGAAGCAGCTGGATACGTTCAGCAGTGCGATTTGATGTCGGGATTCGGCGCCGAACCGGACGCAGTCCAAGCTGGTAGCCACCCGGCACGAACCACGCAGCCAAGGCTTCGAATCCGATGACACCGCGACCAGTAGGACTTACGAATTTGCCGAACGTCCCGATGCTGAAGAAGCGGCGAAGGGCACGTGAGCCAACCTATATTGCGCGCGACGGGCTGGATTCTCTCTGAGCTGCTCGCAAACCTCGCGCCTTACCCAGTTGTTTATGCTGCCGGTCCAGCCTCCCCTTTGTCACTCAATCATTTTCTTTGGCTCGGTGTTGCACCCTCTGTCATTCGTCGAACAGCCTGGAACAGTTCCTGCAGTCGCAGCGCTGGAGCGGGCCTCGCAATCAGGGTGTGCTCAATCTATGCGCGAAAGGACGGGTAAGGCAAACTCGGAGAGATGTTTCACTTGATCTCTCCCCGAGCATTCTAGCAACAGCTGTCGCGGCAAAGCCTTTGCCTGATCGACTTACCAAACCGGCATTCGACAGTGCAACACTGATCTCCCTCACGCCTTCCCGCCTTCGGCGATTTCCCCCCAAGTCTCTTCGCCATGGCGATCATTCGCCCCGCAAATTGCTCAGCGCCGATTTCTGCGTAGCTCTTCCGTCCTTCGACCTTTACACTCATTGCTCGCTTAGCCGGACGAACACGGCCGCAGCTTGCGTAGTCGTCTGAGATCGAGCTGTGCTTCACGCAAGATCCCTTTTTCCGCCAGCCCTTTGAGATCGTCGTTTGCCTAGGTGGGATGATTCATTCATCCTATCCGAGCTGAGCAAAGCCACCCTGAGCACACTCTTAAGTTGACCTTCTAAATGTCGAAGACTTCATCGGCCGGTTTTTCTTACCTTCCTTCTGTTGACCCCATTTTGAAACGAAATCGCGCTCACCGTAGAAAAATGATTTTGATTTCAGATATTTAGATCTTAAACCATCAGAGCAGGTGAGTTTTTGTCATCGGGCCCAGGCCGCTTCGACGCCGCAACCCTAGTCCCGCACTTCACTTCTACCTGAGGCTTCAAACATAAAAGCTGTCGCAGACCCTTTGAAAACAGGGGTTTTGCGCGAATGCAAAGATTTTGTGTGCGCGTTTTTGTGTAGAGCTCGTCCAGCGATGGAGGCTTCGTGAGAACCGAGATGGACAAACAACATCCAAAATGATTTCAAAACGTTATCGTTTTGAACTCATTTTGCATGAAGCTTAAATTATCGTCCGCTTTAAGCTATTGAAAAGCTTATTTTTTTGGTGGGCGCACCAGGGCTCGAACCTGGGACCCGATGATTAAGAGTCATCTGCTCTACCAACTGAGCTATGCGCCCGGATCTTGATCCGGAAGGTCCTTTGCAAGAGGGCGTCGTTTAGCAAAGCGACATCGGGATGTCCAGCAAGCCGGGACAAGTTTTCCCGGACTTTGGTCAATGGCCCACGGCAAAAAGCCGCTGAATTTCAGCGGCTTCCGCCAACGGTCGGGTCGCGCTGCCCCGGCGAGCGTCAGAGCCGTTCGGGGCCGCCCCGGTCGCGGTCACCGTCCCGGTCATGGCGGTCGCGACGGTCGCCGCGATCGCGGTCGAAGTCGCGGTCCATGCCCATTTCGCGCTCAAAATGGCGGTGACGCCAGCCTTCCCTGCCCCCGAACCCGCCCATCCCGGTCAGGACCGCGAGCCGGCGCTTCTGGCCGTCATCCAGCGTCTTGTAGAGCGGGTCGGCAGCCTCCGCGATCTTCTTCATGGCCCCGGCCGTGGCGGCCATGTTCTCTGCCCGATCGCGCAACCGGGCCAGGGGATCGTCCGGCTTCTGCTGGCTTGATTCGTCGCGTGGCGCGTTCATCCGCGCGTTGGCGCGATCGATCCTGAGCTTGGCGAATTCCTTGACCGCGGTCTCGACCGACGGCCACAGCTTCTCCTGGTCCGCAGTCAATTTGAGGCCGGCATGAACAGCGGCGATCCGGGCATCGGCATAGGCCGAACGATCCTCCGGGCTCATCCGCGAGAAGCCGTGGTGGCTCCAGTGGCGGTGCTGGGCGTAGACGGCGGTCGAACCGGCGATGGCGAGAACCGCGACCGCTGCGATGGCGAACTTCCTCATGCGAACCTCCTGTGCAAGGTCGCCTGAAGATGGGCCCGCCCCGGCCGGCCTTCAACTTACGGATTGGCAAGGGAGCGCTCCCTTACCAAGATGTAATGTTACGTCGTTTGATCCAGTGCAAAGCGCGGGGCTAGAGCCCCTTTCCGATAGCGTCGGAACGGGGCTCTAGATTTTTGTTTGGCGCGCTTTCTCGACGCGAACCGGTATCCACCCCGGATCACGTCCGGGGCAGGCTTCGCTGGAAAACGCTTTAGTCAGAGCATCCCCAGCACGCGCGGCAGCCACAACGAGATTTCCGGCACATAGGTGACGACGCCGAGGAAGATCAGCATGGTCAGAAGCCACGGCCACACCGCGATCGTCAGCTCCGTGATGCCCATCTTAGCGATACCGGACGCCACGTAGAGGTTGAGCCCGACCGGCGGATGGCACATGCCGACTTCCATGTTGACCACCATCAGGATGCCGAGATGCACCGGGTGGATGCCGAGCTTGACCGCCACCGGAAACAGGATCGGCGCCATGATCAGCACGATCGACGACGCCTCCATCACGTTGCCCGCGATCAGCAGCAGCACGTTGACGATCAGGAGGAAGATGATCCAGTCGACGCCGATCGACGTGATCCAGGCCGCGATCTGCTGCGGAATGTTTTCATTCGCCATCAGGAACGAGAACAGCACCGCGTTGGTGATGATGTAGAGGATCATCGCGCTCATGTTGGCGGAGCCGAGCAGCACGCGCGGCACGTCCTTCAGCGACATGTCCCGATAGACGAATACCGCGATGACGAAGGCGTAGACGGCGCTGATAGCGGCGGCTTCCGTCGGCGTGAACAGACCCGCATAGATGCCGCCGAGCACGATCAGGATCAGCAGCAATCCCCACATGCATTTTCGAAACGCGATGAAGCGTTCGGTCCAGCTGGCGCGCGGCAATCGCGGATAGTCGAACTTCCATGCGCGATAGAACGTCGTCAGCCCGAGCAGCGTCGCCAGCATGAACCCGGGAATGACGCCCGCCATGAACATCTGGCCGACGGACGCCGACGAGACGCGTTGACCGGAAGGATCGAGCGCGATGCTGCCGCCCGTCGCCACGCAATAGATCACCATCACGATCGAGGGCGGGATCAGGATGCCGAGCGCGCCCGACGTGGTGATGACGCCGGCGCCGAAGCGTTTTGGAAACCCCTGCTTGACCATCGCCGGCATCATGATCGAGCCGATCGCGATCACGGTGGCCGGCGACGAGCCCGACACGGCGGCGAACAGCGCGCAGGCCATCACGCCGGCGAGGCCGAGTCCGCCATACCAGTGGCCGACCATCGAGGTCGCGAAATTGATCATGCGGCGCGCGACGCCGCCATGGGTCAGGAAATTGCCGGCCAGGATGAAGAACGGGATCGCCATGATCTCGAAGTTGTCGATGCCGGTGAACAGTTTTAACGCCACCGACTCAGTCGGGACGTTGGTCATGGTGAAGATGAAGGTCAAAACCGTCATGCCGAGCGCGATCGAGATCGGCATGCCGGTCAGCATCAGAGCGATCAACAGCGAGAAGATGATCAGGCTGCTCATCGGGTAACCTCCGCGGCGCCGACGCCCGGCTCCTCGATCTCGACACCCTCGACATGGGCGTGGTCGTGATGCGGGAGTTCACCCGTAAAGAAGTAGTTGTAGGCGACCTGCAGGAAGCGGAAGCACATCAGATAGGAGCCGAGCGGAATGCAGAGATAAACGAACCAGCTCGGGATCTCGAGATCGGGCGAGACCTGGTCGGTGAAATACAGGCCATAGACAAATTTTGCGCCCATGGTGCCGATGACGGCGGTGAAGAACGCGCCGCAGAGCAGGCCGAAGAGCACCACCGCATTACGCCAGGGCGACTTGAGCTGGTTCACCACGACATCGACGCCGACATGGATGCCGGTGCGCACGCCATAGGCCGCGCCAAACTTGGCAACCCACACGAACATGTAGATGCATAATTCCTGCGCCCAGGACAGGTTGATGGGGAACAGGATCGGATACAGCAAGGGAATGCCGACGAGATAGCGGTGCATCACCGCGATAAAGATGATGACGGTCGCGAGCGCCATCAGCGTCGCAATCAGTATCTCCTCAAGCCGGTCGAGGATTCGAAGCAGCATCCATTTCCCCCTGGAAGGCCGGCTGCGCTTTTGCAAAGCAGCCTGGAACATTCCCTACGCCCGTGACGTTCGCAGCCCCACGCCACAAATGGCATTATCCGAACAGTAAAAGGGCTTCCGTGCAGATGCACAGAAGCCCTTCAACGTCACGCCTTAGTTGGTGGCGCCCCTTGTCTCCTTTAGGAATTCGTCGATCAGCGGCTGGCCGACGCGCTTCGCCACGTCCTGATAGACGGGCTCGAGCGCCTTGCGCATCGCCCCATCCTGCTCGGCCGTCAGCGCGACGATCTCGCTCTTGCCGGTCTTCTTGATATCGGCGAGCGCGTCGTCGTTTTCCTTGGCCGACTGGCCGTTGCCGTATTCGGTGGCTTCCTTCATGGCCTTTTCGCACTGCGCGCGAATATCCGCCGGCAAGCCGTCCCAGAACTTCTTGTTGGTGACGACGACGTAGCCGATATAACCGTGATTGGTGGTGGTGATGTATTTCTGCACCTCATGCATTTTCTGGGTGTAGATGTTGGACCAGGTGTTTTCCTGACCATCCACGACGCCGGTCTGCAGCGCCTGGTAGACTTCGGAGAACGCCATCACCTGCGGAATCGAGCCGAGCGCGCGGAATTGCGCCTCCAGCACCTTGGACGACTGAATGCGGAACTTGAGCCCCTTGTAGTCGGCTGGCGCGACAAGCTTCTTGTTGGCGCTCATCTGCTTGAAGCCGTTGTCCCAGTAAGCGAGGCCGGTCATGCCTTTCGCATCGAGCAGCTTCAGGAGCCTGGCGCCAAGCGGGCCATCGGTGACCTTGCGCAGCGTCTTCAGGTCGGGAAGGATGTAGGGCAGATCGAACACCTCGAATTCCTTGACCCCGATCGGGCCAAATTTCGAGTTCGACGGCGCCAGCATCTGCACCGCGCCGAGCTGCAGCGCTTCGAGCTCTTCCTTGTCCTTGTAGAGCTGCGAATTCGGATAGACTTCGACCTTGACCTTGCCTTCGGTGTATTTTTCGGCAAGTTCCTTGAACTTCTCGGCCGCCAGGCCTTTCGGCGTATTGGGCGCCACCACGTGGCTGAACTTGATCACGATCGGCGATTGCGCCGCGGCGGGCCCCGCCAGGGTGAGTGCCGCGATCGATGCCGCGGCCAAAATCAGTCTGCGCATGGTTCCTCCCGTTATTTCCTCGGACCACGAGCGCGGGGCTCCCGAGGCTTGCATGCCAGATGCACCATTACAGACAAGCCGGCTCAAACGCCATTGCCCGTTAGCAGGGGCTTACATTGGCGGCTTTGCTGCATTGCAAAAAATAAGACACCCCTGCCCGCCGGAATTTCCAGCCTGTTCCGTGAGCATCTCGTTCGTCTCGCCGGTTGTGGCCGCGCTTTCAATGACGGCCGCATCGCCACGCCGAGCCCATCTTGGGCGACGTTCTCGCACACACCAGCAATTAACGATTGGGCAATCTCGGCTTCGTCCAGGCGGGCGCACGAAACCTCTTGCCCGGCGAACGAAGCCATTTTCATTCTTCCGCGAAAACGTCCTGAAATCGCCGTCCGGCATCATGTGATGCTTATGAATTCCCTGCGTCTCGCCCAGGCTAGCGGCGGGACCATCGCAGAAATGGAAATGCCATGCTCGCAGAAAAGTACATACTGCTCCTGGAAACGATCCGGAGCCTAGCTGATCACGGCCCGGCCTATTCCAATGGCGCCCCAAGGGTAATAAGCACCTCGCCGCACGTGCCCGTACAATTGCCCGGGGCAAGCCGGAAGTAGACCAAGAAATCGGAAGCTCACGGTTTTGACAGCTTCCGACCTCAACGCAAAACGCGGCGCCGAGACGCCGCGTTTTGTATTGTGTCGACGAGTTACGCCGTCAGCCCGCGGCCTGCGCCGGCCTGTCGCGCTGGTGCTTCATGACGATCTTGTTGAGCGCACCGAGATAGGCCTTGGCGGAAGCCACCAGCGTATCCGGATCGGACGCCTTCGACGTCATGGAGCGGCCTTCATGGGCGAGCCGGACCGAGACTTCGGCCTGCGCGTCGGTGCCCTCGGTGACGGCGTGAACCTCATAGAGCTCCAGCTTGGCCTCGTGCGGCACCAGCGCCTTGATGCAGTTGAACACTGCATCGACCGGGCCGTTGCCTTCGGCCTCCTCGATCTTGATCTGGCCTTCGATGTCGAGCTTCATGGTGGCGCGCTGCGGCCCATGGGTGCCGGCGATCACGGTCAGCGAGGCCAGCTTGATGCGGTCATGCGAGGCCGCGATTTCCTGATCGACCAGCGCCTCGATGTCCTCGTCGTAGATGTCCTTCTTGCGATCGGCCAAGGCCTTCATCCGCACGAAAGCGTCTTCCAGCTGGTTGGCGCCGAGCTTGTAGCCCATCTCCTCCAGCTTGTGCACGAACGCATGGCGTCCGGAATGCTTGCCGAGCACCAGCGACGACTTCTTCAGCCCGATCATTTCGGGACGCATGATCTCGTAGGTGGACGCGTCCTTCAGCACGCCGTCCTGATGGATGCCGCTCTCATGCGCGAACGCGTTGCGGCCGACGATGGCCTTGTTGTACTGCACCGGGAACGAGGTCGCGGCCGAAACGAGCTTTGAGGCGCGCGTCAGTTGCGTGGTGTCGATCTTGTTCCACCACGGGAATTTGTCGTTGCGGACGTTGATCGCCATCACGATCTCTTCGAGCGCGGCGTTGCCTGCGCGCTCGCCGATGCCGTTGACGGTGCATTCGACCTGGCGCGCGCCGCCGGCGATGCCGGCCAGCGAATTCGCCACCGCCATGCCGAGGTCGTTGTGGCAATGCACGGAGAATACCGCCTTGTCGGAATTCGGCACCCGCTCGATCAGCGTGCGCATGAAGTGGGTGTATTCCTCCGGCACGGTGTAGCCCACGGTGTCGGGGATGTTCACCGTGGTGGCGCCCGCCTTGATGACGGCTTCCACGATGCGGCAGAGGAATTCCATCTCGCTGCGGGTGCCGTCCTCGGCCGACCATTCGACGTCGTCGATCTGGTTGCGGGCGCGGGTGACGTTGGCGATCGAGGTCTCGATCACTTCTTCCGGCGTCTTGTTCAGCTTCACCCGCATGTGCAGCGGCGATGTCGCGATCACGGTGTGGACGCGGCCGCGACGGGCAAATTTTACGGCTTCGGCGCAGCGGTCGATGTCGGCCGGGTGCGCGCGGGACAGCCCGGCGATGATCGCATTCTTGGAGCGGCGGGCGATCTCGCTGACGGCTTCAAAATCGCCTTGCGAGGTGATCGGGAAGCCGGCCTCGATGACGTCGACGCCCATATTGTCCAGCATCTCGGCGATCTCGAGCTTTTCCTCGAACGTCATGGTGGCGCCGGGGCACTGCTCGCCGTCGCGCAGGGTGGTGTCGAATATGATGACGCGGTCCTTGTCGGACTTGTTGGCGGTGGTCATTTGCTGAATTCCTTTTGGGTCGTGCGCCGGTTCACTGGGCGCTGAAGGGTCTGGTGATCTCGCTCAAAACCCCTGAGTGCCCAGGCGCAAACGCCCAGACGGCCCTCAGGGGCCGATAAGAAGCAGAAGCCCGCCAAGAAGCAGGGTGGGCGCGGACGCAGCCGGACGAACAGGGGCAAACATGGAGGCGGCTTTGGCCGCTCCACCCCGAACCCCGTTCATTTGGCTGCGAATCAGCATTGCCAGACCCTTTGGACGTCCAAATCCTCAGTCAAAACCATTGACGGTTTATTGCCGGGACGACGTTCCGGACCTGTTCTAGACGAAATTTGCGGCCGGCTGCAATGCCAAAAGAGGGTCAGGAAAGGTGACCTAATGGGTGCTAAAGGCTGTCGTCGCCAACCGAGCGGGTGACCCAGCATTCCAGAGGCCTCAGCTAGTAGAACCGAGAGGCCGCAACGTACCGGATTCCCCAACAGGAGCCTGGCATCGGGTGGCCATTCGGCCGACCCGGTGGTGGGGAATGACGGCGGAAACGTATTTCTGAAACTGGCTGGGATGAGCGCAGCGAAGTCGGGGCTGCCGCCAAACGCACATGACGCTCCCGCATCTTGCTACGCTTATACGGGCTACCAACTGTGGGCGTATTTCTCGGCGCGCTGGGGATAGCCAGGAAACCCAAGCGCACCAGCGGGCGCTCATCAATCATGTTGAAGCATGGCAGGCAAAAATATCGCAGTGACGACCAAATCATTGTCTCTCAGGTCAAAACCCGCACTTAGCTGACCACTGTGGCCGGCCGATTCGCTATGATTCTCGCGTCGCGGGGATCGAGAAGCAGAGTCCTCGTCAGTGTTATTTCTCATGATCGCGGCTGGGGCGGCGATCGCGAAAGCCGATGAGGGGCACCGAGCTGCCTGCTGCATGTAATGTCTGCAGCGGGCCGCTTGAGCCAAGTGGTGAGCATGGCATCGATTGGATTCACAACCATCAACATCCGAAAATTGGGATTGAAGGACCGTCCCGCCAAGCCAACCACGTGGCATCTCAGGCGCGTCATCATTCCGAGACGCAGCATCACCGGCCGGCTGGTGCGCGGACAGGTTTGGCGGCGTCACGATGGTCGGCGCTGGCGATACAAGAAATATGTCGCATAGCGGGCGCTGTCGCCG